>NZ_ASSD01000423.1 GCF_000520715.1 Paenibacillus zanthoxyli JH29 | reverse complement strand
TTTCTACGAGAAACGATACCGTCCCTAACAGGACGGTGCAGCCGTTTCTTCTTGTGGGAAGAATACTGATTAACAAGTCTATTCTGTGGGTAAAAGTTCACGGAGTTATTTATTTTTTTCCACTTGCAGGAAAAGGAAACTCTTCCGCGAACATATTTTAATAACGGATCTTTCGTCAAGAAAGGAAGGAACAAATGTGAACTCCTTTGAATTCAGTAAAATATGGCATAAAATTCTTAAAGATTATAAGGTTCATATGGATACAAAGCTCGCTCCCACGCTTACCGACGCCCAGCTTACGGTGCTTGAGCTAGTTCAGGAAAAGGGAGCCGCCAAGCCTTCCGATTTGGCTCCGCATCTGGCTACCAGTCCTGCTGCGGTGACCATGCTGCTCGACCGGATGGAGCGCGGCGGACTGATTATCAGAGATAGGGATGCTTCCGACCGCCGGATCGTCTGGGTCAGCATAACCGATCTCGGCAGAAAGGAAACCGCGCGCGGCCTTAAGGTCCGCAGCGATTTTTTTGCGGAAGTACTGGATCATATTTCGGCCCATAATCAGCAGCTTCTGCTGTATTTGATGGGTAAACTCGTGGCTCCGGGAAACGAATCCGCCCCTTTGGAAATGACCAGATAACCAGGAATTAGGCGGGGCAGAAATAACAAAAGCAGGCCTATCCCACAGAGGGATAGGCTGCTTCTTGCAATGGTCAGCAAATTGCTGACATGGACTTATTGCGGGAACACTGCGCCGCATAACCAGCGACGCTGCTTCTACCGGAGGGCCTGCTCCTGAAGCTCCGCGCTCCACAGGTCCCAAGGATATTGACGCGGAGGCAGTGAGATCAGTTCGAATTCCTGTTTGGTAACGGGATGCGGGAATCCGACGAGCGAGGACCACAGCGCGATTTGCTGCCCGGGTTTGTTGACGGATGCTCCGTATTTTTGGTCTCCGTACAGCGGACAGCCGGCATGGGCGAACTGAACGCGAATTTGATGAGACCTTCCGGTAAGCAGGTCAACCTTTACAAGACTGAAGCCTTCGGTGAAGCCCAGTACGGTATAATCCAAAATGGCTTCCTTGCCGCCCGATGTGCCTTCCCGGACAACGGTGACCGTGTTCGTCTTGGCGTTTTTAAGCAGGATATTTCTCAATCGACCATTCTGAGCAGGCAGCCGTCCGTGTACGACGGTCAAATAGCCTTTACGGAAGTTCCGGCTGCGGACACTTTCCGACAGCCGCGAAGCCGCTTTTGAGGTCTTGGCGAACACCATGGCTCCGCCGACGGGACGGTCCAACCGATGAACGAGGCCCATATAGACATTGCCGGGCTTATCATAACGCCGCTTGACGTCCTCTTTCAGCAGGGTGAGCAGATCGGCATCTCCCGTGGCATCCTCCTGTACGGGAATGTTAACCGGCTTAACGATCCCAAGAAGATGATTATCTTCATACAAAATCTGAAAGGAATCCGGCATCAGTCCGTCTTCCTGTCCGCCATTCACGCTCTGCGCCATGGCTCTATGACTCCCAGCGGCCAAGAATGCCGCAAGGCAGATTCAGCCCGGAGGAAGTGATCGGCAGCCCGATTTCTCCGGAGCTAAGCGTACCTCCATAACGAGCTTTCATCGTCATGGCCAGCATGTTCTCCAGAACGGTAGGGGAGATGCCGGTCGTATAGGAATTGATGAGCAGAAAGAGCGGGTTATCGCTCAGAATGCTCATGCAGCTTTCCAGAAACGGATACAAGTTCTGTTCCAGCTTCCACATCTCGCCGCCGGGGCCTCTGCCGTAGGAGGGAGGGTCCATAATAATCGCATCGTATTTGTTGCCACGGCGCTGTTCACGCTGGACAAATTTGAAGACGTCGTCGGTGATGAACCGGACCGGACGCTCTCCAAGGCCGGATAGCTGCAGGTTTTCTTTTGCCCACTGTACCATGCCTTTGGCCGCATCGACATGTACGACGGAAGCGCCTGCGCTGGCCGCCGCGACGGTTGCGCCGCCGGTGTATGCGAACAGGTTAAGAACTTGTATTTTACGTCCCGCGCCCGCAATCTTGTCCATCATCCAGCTCCAGTTGGCCGCCTGCTCCGGGAATAATCCCGTATGCTTGAAGTTGGTTGGACGAAGATGGAATCTAAGCTTGCCGTAGCGGATGCTCCAGCTCTCAGGTATGCTCTTCTTCATTTCCCAGTGGCCGCCGCCTGATGAACTGCGATGATAATGTCCGTGGACATCCTTCCACTGCGGCGTTTCCTTTGGAAGCGGCCATATAATTTGCGGATCGGGCCGCCGAAGAATGATATCCCCCCAGCGCTCCAGCTTTTCTCCGCCTCCAGTATCGATGATCTCATAATCCTTCCAGTCCCGAGCCATGTACATGTTAATCCATCCTTCAAAAATTCATTTAGCCTATATTGTACATCATTTTGCCGGTTTATAACAAACGGCCGGGCTGCTGAAGACAATCGCGTAAACACTGCTTTTGATATGCATCGGCTGTATCGATTTCTATAAAAGTTATTCTAGAGAAAGCCGTTCCGCCGGGCTGTGAAAAACGCAGGCAACCTTCTGCTGCAAAACTTTATTGACATTGATAATCATTATCAATAGAATAGGTCTATATCCCGCACCGCTACCGGAGAAGGGATGTTTTCAATAACGGCTTTCTGTCATTTGAGGGAGGATATGGAACATGATTAAAATATTAGTGGTATATGCCAGCCTGACCGGCAATACAGAGGAAATAGCGGAACTGATCGCGGAGGGAATCCGCCAATCGGGAGGGGAGACAGTCATAAAATCGGTCACCGACTGCAACGCCTTCGATATCGCATCTTATGATGGTGCGGTCTTGGGAGCCTACACCTGGGGAGACGGAGAACTGCCGGATGAATTCCTCGATTTCTATGAGGAGCTGGATGAAATAGACTTAGCAGGCATGAAGGCCGCCGTATTCGGGAGCGGAGACACCGGGTATGATATTTACTGCGGTGCGGTTGACCTGATTGAAGCAAAGCTGAAGGAAAGAGGCGCCGTCATGGTACAGACGAGTCTGAAAATTGAATATGGGCCGACTGCTATGGAGAAAGAGGATTGCCGCAAATTCGGACAGCGTTTTGCCTTGGCATGCGTAGGGGTATCTTAAGGTGAGTACGGCATGCGGCGCTGCCGCTAATCCGGCCTCTCATTTCCCCAAATTTCACGACTATATCGTAGAGCGTACGCTGCTGGATATGGCGGAGGCAAGCGGCGGCGGAAAAGAACTGCATTTGTGGCGGCAGCAGGTACAGTATACGGTCGGCCACACGTTAAATGATTACTACAGCTTAACGCCCAAGGTTCGCAGTCAGACGCCTATTCAGTTTCTTCTGGAGCGGAGATGGCCTCCGCAGTCCGGGGCCTTCCTTTCACTGTTGCACTACTGGGAGGTTAAAAATACGATATCCGATGCGCTGGTCCGTCTAGTGAGCAGCTGCCATGCCGGAGAGGTTCCATTCATGCTGTATGAACAGTGGTATGTTCCTGTACCTGAACTCCAAATGAACCTGTCCATCATCTTTCAATTGGTCTGGCACTCCCGCAGCAGAGGAGGCGGACTGAATGTGCAAAAGTTCATGGTATGCGGAAATGAGGAGGTTGCCCGGGGATTTATACATATGGCCAACGTATTCTGCCGCAAGACTTTCGGCACGCCGCCCGAGAGTGTAGAGATTCATTATCTCATGGAGGGGGAGAGGCGCCTCTACGACGGAAATGCCTATACACTGGAAGCCTCACTCGATTACTTAAGGCTCCTGGCCGTATTGAATGGCGAGCGTAGCAGCGGATGCGCAGACTGCGCGTTAAAGGGCGAAAGCCGGAACAGGGCCGCTGAGAACAGCTTATCCAGGCATCTCCTGATGTGACCCGCCTGCCGCGTTGTGACACACAAGGACCCTATGGACCGTATCCGGACCATAGGGTCTTCATGCTACCGGTTGCCCGGCGGATCTTTCGCGCTTAATGGTCATCTAATCGGGTCTAGCCGATATAACGATAGTAATCCTGCTTATTGGTTATGACGAATCCGCAGCTCTCATACAGCCCGAGCGCACTCGGATTGTCCAGTGCAACTTCCAGATAAATTCCGTTCCCGATGCGTCTTTCCCGTTGAATCGTCTGAATAAGGGCGCTGCGCCCGATGCCCCGGCCCCGCATTCTCTCATCTACGGTGAAGGCATAGATCCACGTTTCGTGATGTTCTGTCCACAGCCGCATTTTGCCTACGGGCTGGCCGTCAAGCTCAATAATGATATGCTCATTGCTACTTTCCCCATCCAGCTCTTCATACATTTCTACCGCTTCTTCCAGCGTCGTGTTGAAGCCCATGCTGTCGAGAACGGCGAGCAGTCTCTTCTCATCTGCGCGGGCGGGACGAAGGATCACCATGTCATCCGGCAAAATCTTGTTCTCGAAAGCCGAACGTTCCTCTGCCTTGTCATAGTCCCAATTCATCTGGTATTCCGCATGATTGAACTCGATCGGCAGGGTCTTCAGAAAGCCTGCAGCGGATTTGGAAGCCGCCGGCGCGTTAAGCAGTATGCTCTTCGCCTTCTTGCGGACGATCTGTTTATAAGCCTGCTGCCACAAGGTGGTGAAGATGCCGCGCCGGCGGTAGCCGGGCCGCACCATTCCGCAAACTTCAACTTCGCCGCCGAAGCTGTACAGTCCGATAAATCCTGCCAGCAGCCCCTCCTCGTAAGTGTAGAGCCACTGTGCGCCTCCGGCCCCCGGCTCGCTTCGCAGCGAGTCCCAATTGAGCTTCAGCGATATGCCGTCATACTCTTCGCAGCGGCGCTGCAATTCCTCTATTTCGCGTAAAATTTCCTGTGTCGCCAAACCCGTTTC
Organism: Paenibacillus zanthoxyli JH29; assembly: GCF_000520715.1. Classification (GTDB taxonomy): domain Bacteria; phylum Bacillota; class Bacilli; order Paenibacillales; family Paenibacillaceae; genus Paenibacillus_AQ; species Paenibacillus_AQ zanthoxyli. Next base: position 8,439 of record NZ_ASSD01000423.1, on the reverse strand, counting down.
CTCCTAATCATTGGAATCGCAGCCCAGGGGGACATTTCGCTGCGAATAACGGGCAGTTTGTTTAAGACAGACCGCTTCCGTTCTCATTCAGCACGTCCCCGTACTCGGGATGCTTCTTGAATTGATGCGCAGCGTAGGAGCATTGAGGGATGACAGATAGTCCCTCTTTTCTTGCTTTTTCTACAACCGCCTTGACCAGCTGTTCGCCTGCTCCCTGACCCCGCAGTTGCTCCGATACATACGTATGATTGACGATCATTGTCTTGGAATTGTCCAGCTTGTATGTAATTTCAGCAAGGTCTTCACCGTCTCCGGCGATGTAAAACCGTCCTTCTTCTGAAGAAATTTGCCGCATATTCATCACTCCTGTTACATGGATTACCGTTATTTTACTCTCTCTCCGGACAAAAAGCGAGTTAGACTCGAATAATATTGACCAAAGGCAGAAAGTCGCGAATTTTGGGTTATTTTGGGTGAAAAGGTAATTTTGACTCCCGCTTTCTGGAGTGCTATACTGGTTCCACAACACAGCAATATGGTTAATAAGAGACTGATTAGAGTGTAGATCTAATCGGTCTCATGTTTTTAAATCCATACTTAGGAGGAATTGGTAATGAGTGAAGCAGTACGTTTGATGGAAAGAACCGGGAAGCCTGCCGCGCAGCGGAGACAGGGCCTGGTGCCTGTTGTCATCTACGGTGCGGGTTCTGAATCCCTTTCCCTTAGCGCAGATGCAAAAACGATAGACACTATTCTGAGCAAAAATCCGCGTGCGATTTTGAAAGCGGAGCTGCCGGCATCCGGCACCAAAGATGTGATTATTCAGGGCGTACAGCGGCAGCCTTTAACCAAAAAGCTGCTGCATATCGACTTCCATGTCATTGATTTGAAGGCCGAACTGGACACGAGGGTAGCCCTGCATTTTACCGGTACGCCGGAAGGGGTTAAAGCCGGAGGAGTGCAGACGGTCGAGCTGCATGAGCTGGAAATCCGCACACTGCCGGACAAGCTGGAATCCGTATTCGAAGTGGACGTCAGCAATCTGGAAATCGGCGATCATCTGCTCGTTTCAGACCTGCCGAAGCATGCGGGATGGGAAGTGCTGACAGACCCCGAAACGCTGGTCGTTAAGATCGCACCGCCAGCCGTCCAGGCAGAGCCTGCGGCCGAAGAAGGGGCTGCGGAACCGGCGGCCGAAGAGGCTGCCGAAGGAGCGAAAGTTTGATTACCGGCTTCCAATTGAAAAATATACAAATAGAGCGCGTCCTCTCCGTCTTTGGAGGGAACGCGCTCTTGCGTGATCAGGCGCATATAATCGGCTTGCTGTCTGCTATTCATCGGCTGCAACAAGCTTGATATTGTTCTCCTCGGCAAACTGCTGGTAATCGTTCCCCGGCAGGCTGTCGGTAATCAAATAATCGATATCTTCCAGTTTGCAGTAAGTCATGAGCGCATACTTGCCAAATTTGTTGTGGTCTACAAGCAAGAACACTTCCTGGCTGCGTTCGACTACGATCTGCTTGATTTCGCTCTCGAGCGGAGATGAATTGGTTACGCCGCTCGAAAGCGAGATGCCGGTTGAAGCCATAAAGGCTTTATTTATATTGTACGCTTTCAGCAGGTCCATATTTTTGATGCTGGCAAATGATTTTGTCTTGTGGTCCAGAACACCGCCCGTCGAAATGACATTCAAATTGACGTAAGGCAGAGAAGCAAGGATGACATCAAGATTGCTCGTAATAACGGTCAGGTTCAAATGTTTAATATATTCAATCATCTCAAGAGTGGTTGTTCCGGAATCAATGTAAATAATGTCCCCGTTAATTACATACTCGGCTGCGGTTTTGGCAATTCTCTGTTTTTCGCTGTGGTTCCGCGACTTTCTGTCGTTAAAGGAAATGAGAGGCGGATTTAACGCAGCTACACCGCCATACACCTTCTTAACTTCCCCGCCTTCAACCAGTTCCTGGATATCCCGTCTAATTGTATTTTTGGAAACATCGAATACAGTAACGAGTTCGTCGAGCGACACCGTGTTGTGTTCAATGATATAATCCTGAATTTGCTTAATGCGTTTGGTCTTTAGCATGTCGATCCATCCTTAGTATATCAATTAATGTTATTGCCCTTTCCTTTAAGTACATTATATCAACAAAACACCAATAGTTAACCATATAGAACGAGCTCACAGGCATCGTCCGTTTACAACGTAACAGTGTTATGTTACAGTGTGTTTATGAGGTGAAGAAAATGGAGGATGATTTAATCTCGAAAAAAGAGCTCCTGGACCTTACCGGAATTTCATACGGCCAGCTTTACCGCTGGAAGCGCAAGCAGCTCATTCCGGAAGAATGGTTTATCCGCAAATCCACGTTTACTGGACAGGAGACCTTTTTTCCAAGAATGCTGATTCAAGCCCGGATTCGAAATATCCTAAATATGAAGGATGATCTTTCGCTGGACGAACTGGCCAGCAGACTGGCAGACGCGGAAGGGTACAGCGAGATCCGCTTGACCAGAGAGGCTATAATAGAACGAAACATTGTTACGGATATTGCGATGTCTGCATATGGAACGGAGGTTCAGAGCAAGGGGGACTTGTATTCCTTCGGGCAGCTTCTGCATCTGTATGCGGCGGACACTTTACTTGCCAAAGGGGACATGAGTCTGGATGAAGGAAAGCTTCTGCTTCGAACGCTGGAGAAACATGCCGGGGTGCTGACGGGTAAGCCTTGCGAGCTTTATTTTATCCGGAAAATGGGCGTTGCCTTATTCCTGCTTGCGCCGTCGCCGGCGGAACTCTACTTCGATGAGGGCGTCCGGCTGGTTGCGAAAGTGGCGCTCGGAGATTTGATAGAACAGTTGAAAGGGAGGTTATCGTAGGGTGACAGAGGAAGATAAGCACCCCGGGCAGCGGCCGGATCTTATCCTTAATGGAGTCGGCAGCGCTGCGGGAGGGGATTACGACAAAGTCCTTATAGACGGAGTGGGAAAAGTAATGGATTCGCTAAGTGCTAGGTTATTCAAGGCGAACGGTCAGATTCGGGTGAAAGGCAAGCTGAAGACCGCAGAAGTGGAAGTCAATGGTATAATGAATCTTGAAGGTCCGCTGCGGATGAATACCATGAAATTGGACGGCATCCTCCATGTCGAAGGCGGCATTGCAGGAGAGAGCTGTGTTCTGAACGGACTGCTGACCGCAAAAGGGGATTGTGAGCTGGAGGAATTCAGAGGTGTGGGCGGATTCACAATTGAGGGGCTGCTGAGCGCGGGGCGAATGGATATCCGGCTGGCAGGAGCAGGGCAGGCTCATGAGATCGGAGTGGAGACGCTGAAGGTCCGTCAGGAGGATCAGAGCCTATGGAACCGGCTGCTCGGCGGAATCATTCCGAAACTGAAGCCGGTGCTTACCGCTAAGGTCATCGAGGGAGATGATCTGGACTTGGAATATACAAATGCGGATGTAGTCAGAGGAAATCATGTCATTATCGGACAGGGCTGTTCCGCCGGGCTGGTGGAATACCGAACCGGATTAACGGTCCACCCTGGAGCCCGCGTTGGAAAGGAAGTGAAGACCGGTGACTAATACGGCTCGCGGCAATCTCAAAATCATGGGCACATCGTCATCCGCAGGAGGCTCGTTCCAAAATGTAGGTATAACGGGTGAGTGCAGATTTACGGGAAATGTTGATTGTGAAGAGTTCGGCTTGACCGGGAATTCGGAAATTGACGGCAGCCTGAAGGCGGAAGAAATCAAGCTGACCGGCGAATGCGGTGTGCGGGGGCGTATCGATGCCATGTCCGTAAAAGGGCGCGGAGAACTGACGGCGGATGCCGGAATCAGGGCTGAGCGGTTTGCGTTTGAAGGGCACGTCAGTGTGAGGGAGGATTGCGAGGCGGGAGAATTCCGGCTTACCGGCGTGGTGGAGATCGGCGGACTGCTGAGCGGGGACCAACTTGATATCGGCCTGATCGGTAAGAGCCGGGCGGGAGATGTCGGAGGAGGCAAGATCAGAATCAAGCGCAGCAAGGGTTTTTTGTTGATGAAGATGGTCAAGCCGAGCCAGGAAGCCTGCTTTGAGGGGAGAACGATTGAAGGGGACTTCGTGGAGCTTGAGCATGTGGCGGCCGAAACTGTAAGAGGCGGAAGCGTCATTATCGGACCTGGCTGCGAAATTAAAACGGTAGAGTACAGGGAATCTCTGGAGATACACCATAACGCGAAAGTGCAGCGCCAGGTTAAACTGTAAAATTGTAAGCTGGAAAACCAAGTAGAGAAACGGAAGTGGAGACTTAAATGAGCGATCATAAAAATAACCGTCTGGGCCTGGTCATTGCCGGGCTTTTACTAGGCATTCTGATGGCATCCATGGACAGTACGATTGTAGCGACAGCCATGGGGAACATCGTTGGGGAATTAGGCGGGATGGACAAATTTGTCTGGGTCACCTCAGCCTATCTTGTCGCCGAGATGGCGGGCATGCCGATCTTCGGCAAATTGTCGGATATGTACGGCCGCAAGAAATTTTTCGTGTTCGGCCTTTTGGTGTTTATGGCAGGGTCCGCGCTGTGCGGAACGGCGGACAGCATTACGCAGCTGGCCATTTACCGGGCAGTGCAAGGGATAGGCGGCGGAGCGCTGGTGCCGATTGCCTTCACGATTATGTTCGACGCGGTGCCGCTGGAAACCCGGGGCAAGCTGGGCGGCGCATTTGGCGCGGTATTCGGGCTGTCCAGCATATTCGGTCCGCTGCTCGGCGCCTACATCACGGACCATATCGCCTGGCAGTGGATCTTTTACATCAACCTGCCGCTTGGTGTCCTTGCTTTTGTGCTGGTCGCGTTCTTTTACAAGGAATCGCATGAGCATTCCAAGCAGCCGATTGACTGGCTTGGCGCGGGTACGCTGCTTGGTGCGGTAATCAGCCTGATGTTTGCGCTGGAGCTTGGCGGCAAAGAATTTGCATGGAATTCTGCTTTGATTCTTGGCCTGTTCGGCGTGGCGGCGGTGCTCGCGGCAGTGTTTCTCTATGCGGAGACGAAGGCGGAGGAGCCGATTATCTCCTTCAAGCTGTTCCACCGGCGGCTGTATGCCTTCAGCATTCTGATCGCCTTGTTCAGCGGAGCGGCGTTCATCGTCGCGTCGGTCTATATCCCGATCTTTATCCAAGGCGTGCTCGGAGGCTCGGCCACCAATTCCGGCCTGGTGCTTCTGCCGATGATGGTGGGTTCCGTAATCACGGCAACCGCAGGAGGCTTCCTGATGACTAAATTCAGCTACCGCAGCCTCATGATTCCAACCCTGCTGCTGCTGGCTCTCGGAACCTGGCTTGCTTCCACACTCTCGCCGGACTCGACGCGGCTGATCGTCACGCTGTATATGATCCTTATCGGCCTTGGCGTCGGCGCGTCATTCTCGGTTCTGAGCAACGCCGCCATAGACGGCCTGTCCGCCCGGCAGCGCGGATCAGCAAGCGCAACCCTCAATTTCCTCCGGTCTTTGGGCATGACGGTGGGCATTACCACCTTCGGCATCATCCAGAGCCATTATTTGGCCGACCGGCTGGGCAATCTGTTCGGAGCTTCAGGCGGCGGCCAAGGCGGGGCGGGGGCGCTTGATCTGTCGGACCCTCATACCTTGCTGTCTCCGGATACGCGGGCGCTGATTCCGCCGGAGATTTTGAGCAAAATTACGGAGGGGCTGTCCGCCTCCATCACGTATACATTCACCTGGGCTATTATACCGGCGGTGCTGGCTCTACTCTCCTCGCTGTTCATGGGGAGCAGCAAAATGGTCGGAACGGAAGAAGAACAAAAGGCCGCCGGGCACTAACCCGGCAAGCCCTTATTCCCAGTTCTTGCAGACATCGACCCATGCCTTGCCGCCCGAGTATTGCTCAAGCTCGGCACAGTTTAATTCAATTGCGGAATTTGAGCTGCCGCAGGCGGGGAAGAGGGTATCAAAGCGCTTCATGGAGATATCGAGATAGATTTCGAGGTCATTGGCCAGTCCGAACGGGCAAACGCCGCCGACGGCATGTCCGGTCTGCTTCAGCACTTCCTCCGGAGACAGCATTTTCGGCTTGAACCCGAACTCGCTCCGGAATTTTTTGTTGTCGACCTTCGTATCGCCGGCAGCCACGACCAGAATTGCGGCTTCGCCTTCGCCGTAAAAGGACAGCGTTTTGGCTATACGGGCGGGGATGACGCCGATCGTCTCTGCGGCTGTCTCTACAGTAGCGCTGGAGGATTCAAATTCCATGATATGCTGCTCTCTTCCAATGGCGCGGAAATGTGCTGTTACACTTTCGATAGACATGACAAAGAGTTCCTTTCCTCATAAAAATATAGATTTTGCGATAATCAATCATTTTAGCGGCTAATTTGATATTTGGCAAAAGATACTGCTTGTTTTGGCAGATCAACAAAGCGGCGCTCTTCAAGCGAAGAACGCCGCTTTTTAATCTTCCAGATTGAGCTTTTGCAGCAGGGCGACCAGCTGATCCTCTTCTTCATCCGTTAAATCGCGCGTCAGCTTGGCGTTGGATTCATCCAAAAGGGTCTGAAGCACCGGTTGGAATTCTACTGCCTTTTGAGTAGGGTAGAGCCGGTGCGACCGGCGGTCCTCCGGGTCTGCTTTGCGCTCGATATAGCCAGCGGCCTCCAATTGTTTGACCGAGCGCGCGGTGGTTGCTTTGTCGAATTTGAGGCCTAGGGTCAGCTGATCCTGCGTTGTTCCTGGAGACATGAGAATCGCTTTTAGAAAGCTGTACTGCCCGCCGCCGCCGATTCCATATTCGCCGAGCGAGCGGGCCATGCGTTTCAGTTGAGTTCGGTAAACATAGGAGATCAGCTTTCCGATCGGTTCTTTTTTAGTGGGAGCGGGTTCTTTCATAAGGACTCCTTTCGGGAATGGCGGGTTCATATTCGTATGCTTCCATCATGATAAAAAAGTTTACCGTAAAATAGTTGCGTGCGCAACAAAGTTGCAGTACACTTTGAATTATAAATAGTTGCGTGCGCAACTAAATCGGTGCATGCGAAAAAGAGGTGGCTTATGAGCACAATGAATCGGGGAACTTATCAAGAGGATGCCGGCGTACAGGGCCGCCGCTGGCTGATTCTAATTGTATTAAATCTGTTTGTATTCATGTCCACCCTGGACGGGAGCATTGTGAATATCGCCCTGCCGGTGTTATCGGAGAAGCTGGATCTGCCGATCGCACAGATCGAATGGGTGACCACCGGTTATCTGATGGCGATTTGCGCAGCGATTCTGTTCTTCGGAAGACTTGGAGATATCGCCGGCAAGATTAGATTATTCAAGATTGGCACGATCGTCTTCATCCTGGGTTCCCTGCTGTGCGGGCTGAGCGGGTCGCTGCCGGTGATGGTGGCGGCAAGGGTTATTCAGGCGATGGGCGCATCAATGACCATGGCGAACAGTCAGGGCATTGTGACGGATATTTTTCCGGCAACGGAGCGGGGGAAGGCGCTTGGGCTCATCGGCACCTTTGTTTCTCTCGGAAGTATCGCCGGCCCGAGCCTTGGCGGCATGATTGTTGCCAATCTCGGCTGGGAGTATATCTTCTGGGTGAATGTTCCGATCGGCTTGATTGCAATCGGTCTTGGCTGGAAGGTGCTCCCGAAAGATCTGATCCGGGTAAAGGCCAGAGTCGACATTCCCGGAAGCCTGCTGTTCGCCTGTTTCATTATTGCTCTGTTTGCGGGCCTTCTGCTCGGACAGCAGCATGGATACGGGAGTATCGGCATAATATTTACGCTAATTGCCGCGGCGCTTGCTTTTATCGCTTTTCTCCGGGTGGAGCTGCGGAGGCCCGAGCCGCTGCTGCAGCTTAATCTCTTCAAGAATCCTCTGTTCTCGCTTAGCATTCTTTGCGGGTTTCTCGTATTCGCCGCGAACTTCTGCTTTAACATTATTTCGCCGTTCTACACGCAGAATATGCTTGGCTTGTCTCCGTCTTCGGCGGGCTTTCTGCTGATGCTGTTTCCAATAAGCATGGTTGTCATCGCCCCGCTGAGCGGCGCTTTGTCGGACAAGATCGGCTCGGAATTTCTTACGTTTGCCGGTCTGGTGGTCATGGTTATCGCCCAATTCGGACTGGCTCAGCTTCATGACGGAAGTCCGGTCTGGCTCGTAGGCGTATGGATCGCGATGCTCGGGGTTGGCAGCGGACTGTTTCAGTCCCCGAATAACTCCCTGGTCATGTCGACGGTGCCCCGCACCCAGTTAGGTTCAGCCGGCAGCGTGAATTCGCTGGTGCGCAATATCGGTATGGTTGTCGGCATTACGATTGCCACCACCACCTTGTTCAATGTAATGAGCGGCAAAGCCGGCTATCGGGTCACCGGTTTGATCCCGGACCGGCCGGATATTTTTCTGGCGGGCATGCATGTTGTGTTTACTACTTCGGCGGC
>NZ_ASSD01000422.1 GCF_000520715.1 Paenibacillus zanthoxyli JH29 | reverse complement strand
CCCCCCGCCGTTATGGCTCCTGGGAGGAAGCTGCGGGCTGCTTCTGCACGATGTGCCGCTTGCGGCGCCTCCTCGCGATATCGATCTGTACGCGGATCTGGAGGCTGTGGACAGGCTCCATTTCGCTCTTGGACGATATGCTTGCGGGAAACCGGCCGAAGACTGGAGCCGCGGATGCTTTTCGCTAATCGGCCATTACCGGCTGGATGATTATCAATTGGAACTCGTGTGCGGGTTTAAAGTATGCAGCGGCCCATCGAAGTACAATGTGGAGACCTGCCTTCTACAGGCGGGAGCGCCCGCCAAGGATTATTCCGGCATCGGAAGGCTGCGGGTTATGCCTTTGGCCCATGAATTTGTATTCAATGTGCTGCGCGGACAGAGAGACCGTTATGAGGCAATCGCCTCTGTCATGAGGAGAAATTTGCCTGCTCACCTGCCGCTGGTTCAAACGCTAATCCGGCGCAATTCGCTGGAGCTTTCCCATATTGGGCTGCTTGGAGAGCTGCTGGGGGTAACCGCGCTCTGTTCATAATATTGCTGTTCGTACTTGGAGCGCTAAGAGGAGGATACTGACATCGATGAAGACGCATAGAGGATATAAGGTTGTTTTCTTGCCGGAGGGGCGGCAGACCGAAATTTCCGGGGGCGCATCGCTGCTCACTGCAGCGCGCAAGGCGGGCGTTAAAATAGCTACCCGCTGCGACGGGAAAGCTGGATGCCTCATGTGCAAGGTCAAGGTTGAGGATGAGACTGCAGGCGGGGTTAAGCCCCCTGGAGATATCGAACGGCGGAAGCTGGGCAGCCAGCTCGGCGATGGCGTCCGTCTGGCTTGTCAGGCCATTGTGCAGGGAGACATTCGTGTGACCGTTCCCGAAGACCCTTTGAAAGCTGCCATTCGGCGGAGGCTGGAAGAGGCGCGGCGCGGCCGCGAGGATGAATTGTGGTAAGTGTGCTGAAGGAGAGGCCGTCAAGCCGGGCAGGAGTCATTCGAGGAGTCATTCTGCCGCCATTACGTTCCGTGGGCGTGCTGGGAACGGTGGTCCTTCCTCTCTTCCTGTCCGCCTGCCTATCTAACGGCAGGGAGGAAGGAAAGACCGCCGTCAGCTACCGTGAAAGTGTGAGCCGGGTTCAGTCGGCTGTCGACGATTTCTATAAGGAGGAGGGCTTGCTTCCAATCTTGAACGCGGACGGGGCCACCCCAAGGTTCGAGAAATTTCGGATAGACCTGGACAAGCTGAACAAAAAGGGTTATTTGGATGATATTCCGGCGGTCGCCTTCGAAAAGGGAGGCAGCGCCTATTTTTTGCTGCTGAATGAGGAAAGAGATCCGACGGTTAAGGTGATGGATTTGGTTACGGTTCAGGCTGTGAACGATGTCCAGCGGAAGGTGAATCTGTACCGTTCGGCCCATAACGGAGAGCTGCCCGCCGCCGGAGAACTGTATCCAGGTCTGTACAAGATCGACGGCAAGAAGGCAGGAACGGAAAGGATAAAGCTAACAAGCGTGTACTCTGGCCAGGAGATGGATTTTATTATGGATAAGTCCGGTGCTGTATACGCCGATTACGCATTCGACATTATGTCTGCGATAGACAGGGCGGGAGTGCAGCCGTCCACAGGCGAGGATCTGCGCCCGCTGCTGCTGGGAAGTTCCTGGTTCGTCCCTGTCAAATCGCTCCCATATTACTGGGTGGGTGACCGGCCCGTTCCCCGCGCATCATCCGAAAAGCAAGGAGCGGAGTAACAGAATATACGTATCTTCTATGAAAGGGCAGTTGTCCGTGGGATAACTGTCTTTTTGCGTGCGATGAAAGATTAATAGTTTTGTCCGGTCTATGCTTCTTGCAAGGGGTTCTATTTCCGGCGGGATGCTCATATGCATGATGAGAAAGCTTCCGTGCTCCAGTGACGCCTGCCGTGCTCCTACTTGGAGAAACAACCTTCAAATTACGTTAGTAGGTCATAAATTTGCAGCGGGTACATATGATGATACTAGTCCAAATGCATGTCCGAGCGTTCGGAGATTACCGCGGGGCAAAGCTTACGGACCTTACGGACCAAGCTTCAGCCGGGCTGTGAGTTATAGAGTCCGGTTCATGCCGTGAAGGCGATGAACACCGGCGGCAAACGCGAAGTCGATGCTCTTCAGGCATTTTTTTTTCGGAAGTATATGAGGAGGGGATCTCTTTTGGAAAAAGTGGATATTTTCAAGGACATTGCCGAACGCACCGGCGGGGACATCTATCTGGGAGTCGTCGGCGCGGTCCGCACGGGGAAGTCAACATTTATTAAGCGCTTTATGGAAACGATCGTACTGCCTAACATAACGAGTGAGGCTGACCGTGTGCGTGCCGTGGATGAGCTGCCGCAGAGCGCCGCAGGCAAGACGATTATGACGACCGAACCCAAGTTCGTTCCGAACAACGCGGTACAGATCAAGGTTGCCGAAGGGCTCGAAGTTAACGTTAGACTCGTGGATTGTGTCGGCTACGCGGTCGATGGCGCCAAGGGCTATGAGGACGAGAACGGCCCTCGGATGATCTCCACACCCTGGTTCGAAGAGCCGATACCGTTCCAGGAAGCGGCGGAAATCGGCACCCGCAAAGTGATCCAGGAGCATTCGACGCTTGGCGTCGTCGTCACCACGGACGGCACCGTAGCGGAAATTCCGCGCAGCTCATACGTAGATTCGGAAGAGCGCGTTATCGCGGAACTTAAGGAAGTCGGCAAGCCGTTCGTAGTAGTCATCAACTCCACCCGGCCGAGAAGCGAGGAAACCCAGCAGCTCCGCAGTGAGCTGGCCGCCAAATATGATATTCCGGTCATGGCGCTTAGCGCCGCTACGATGTCCGAGGATGACGTAACGGGCGTGCTGCGTGAAGTGTTATATGAATTCCCCGTGCATGAAGTGAATGTCAATCTGCCGAGCTGGGTGATGGTACTGCCCGAGACTCACTGGCTGCGCAGCAATTACGAGAATTCCGTACGCGACACGGTTAAGGATATCCGCCGTCTGCGCGATGTAGACCGGCTGGTCTCCCAGTTCACGGAATATGACTTTATCGACAGAGCCGGACTTAGCGGCATGAATATGGGCCAGGGCGTCGCGGAGATCGACCTGTATGCGCCTGAAGAGCTGTACGACCAAGTGCTGATGGAAGTCGTCGGCGTCGAAATCCGCGGCAAGGATCATCTGCTGCAGCTGATGCAGGAATTCTCCCATGCCAAGCGGGAGTATGACCGGTTCGCGGAAGCGCTCGAAATGGTCAAGACGACAGGCTACGGCATCGCCGCGCCTTCCCTGGCCGAAATGGCGCTTGACGAGCCGGAGCTGATCCGCCAGGGTACGCGTTTTGGGGTGCGGCTGAAAGCGACGGCTCCGTCTATCCATATGATCCGTGTCGATGTCGAATCGGAATTCTCGCCGATCATCGGTACGGAGAAGCAGAGCGAAGAGCTTGTACGCTATCTGATGCAGGATTTTGAGAAAGACCCGATCAAGATCTGGGAGTCGGATATATTCGGCCGGTCGCTGCACAGCATCGTCCGGGAAGGCATTCAGGGCAAAATCGCCATGATGCCGGACAACGCCCGCTACAAGCTGCAGGAAACGCTGGGCCGCATTATTAACGAAGGGTCCGGCGGATTGATTGCTATTATCCTGTAAGCCTCTCTAAAGGTAAAAAATAGCGAAGAAATAAGAGCGGGACGCCAAGGTTCCGCTCTTTTTATGCCGTTTTGGAGGTGCAGGAAATCATTTCAGCTTGTTTTTTTCGGAACGCCTTGAAATTATGGATGGCCTGTATTACTATAAATTTGTTGCGCATCCGGGGAAAGTTGCCGGCAATGTTTAACTTTACGAAATAATCATGTATATTTTGCGTTGAAACGGAAACAGTGAACAATAACGGAGAACTTGCCAGGGAGGTGAGAAGAAATGAATAAATCTGATTTGATTAACCAAGTGACGGAAGCAACCGAACTTCCCAAGAAAGATGTTACCAAAGCAGTAGACGCCGTATTCGAGGCGATTACAGAAGCTTTGCAGGGCGGTGACAAAGTGCAGCTGGTCGGATTTGGAAACTTCGAAGTCCGCGAACGTTCCGCACGCAAAGGCCGCAATCCGCAAACCGGTGAAGAAATCGAAATTCCTTCGAGCAAAGTTCCGGCATTCAAACCGGGCAAAGCGCTTAAAGACGGAATCAAATAATGATTTCTACATAGCCGATTATTACTAAGATTCGAATTAACCATGCCGCCCTATCAGGCGGCATTTATTTTTAAGTCCGGCAAAGCGATATTTCCGAAGGGAGGACTAGCGATGAGCGAGAGCAAGAACGGAGGCGCCCCGGATGCGGTGGAGAGCGACTATATTGTCGTCAAGGCCAAAGAGAACGGCGTGCAGGTGATCGGGCTGACGAGAGGTCTGGATACCCGCTTTCATCATACCGAGAAGCTCGACAAGGGAGAGGTGCTGATTGCGCAGTTTACCGATCATACCTCGGCGATGAAAATTCGCGGCAAGGCGGAGATCATGACCAAGCACGGACAATTGGAGAGCGGCATCTAAAGCAGCAGGCATAGCCTGCTTTTTTTTGCATATAAAAAAGTATGGGTTTCACCCTTATTCCAGGTCTTCTGTGCGCGTACATTGCTGCTTAGGCGTAAAGGAGGATGAACGATGAACCGGACATGGTGGATTGGCGCGGCGATGCTGGTTACGGCAGTTTCCGCCGCTTTGCTTCCAAAGATGGAGAGCCTTCATTCTTCCATGTTGGGTGAACATAGGACGATGGAGACCCTTTCGCCAGCAAAGGATGGAATTATTCTGGGGAACGCCAATTTGGTGGATTCGGTCGGCAGCCTCCCTTTCTCCATGTCAATCGGCAGTGTCGGCTTAGAGAATGGAGTACTGTCGCTGGATTTGAAGATTACGGACAGCAGGCTTCAGCCCAGTGAGGTATATGCCGATATGGCCAAGGCGTTCCTCTTCGCTTTTCGGGATACGGAAAATATCGATCAGGTTATGCTGAGAGTCATTGCGGAGGACAAATGGCTGGGTACAGCCCGCCTGCTGCTGGCAGCGGACGCCAGGCGCCAGGAGCTGTCCGGCGAACTGCTGAGGGAGCTGCAAACGGCCGGCAATCTGCCGCTCCCTGGCCGTCTTAAGGCTGCTTTTCGAATCAGTGAAACGAGCCTCTGGAAAAATCAATTCATTCCTGCCTCATCCGGGTAAAAGTAACTAAGATGCGAGAAACGGCTGGCAGCCCGGTTGTGCGCGACCCAAAAACATGTGATATAATAGACAAGATTGAGACAAGATTATGAACAAACGATCGGTCATAATTTTTATTGGCTCGGAGGCTGAAATGAAACCGTACCGCATACCGCAAATGGCTAAAACATATACGGACTACGACATGATTCAGCGGCATACGGATCTGCCGCCATTTCCGGATGCCCGGGTATCATTGTTATATGCATTTTTGAATCATGGCGCCGCGAGGAGACCCGATGCGGAGCTGTGCTCGCTCGTTACCGCGCTCGTGCAGCTTGGATTGGATACCCATGAGTCGATCGATCTTCCGGCGGACCCTACCGGGGAGGATGATATGCGTTCACGGCAGTTGAAGGTGCTGGCGGGAGATTATTTCAGCAGCTGGTTTTATCATATATTGGCTAAAAGCGGGGAAATAGGGATCGTCGGTTCTTTAAGCGCGGCAATCGCCGATTTTAATGTGCTTAAGGCGCAGCTCTACATCAAGGCGAAAGAGATGATTCTTTCGGCCGAAGCTTACTTGCAGGCCGCGGTGCAGCTGAACATGCGGCTGTTCCTGTCTTTTACCCCGTTAATCGACCGTTCTCTTGCCGAGGCGTGGCCGAATCTGCTGTATGAATTCAGCCGTTGCGAGACGATAGCACTGGAACTGAAGCAGGGAGCTTCAACTGCCGAGGCGCTGCATGGCTACTGCTTCTGGCATGTGCTGGAGTCGGCGAATGATGAAGAGCGACGGCAGCTCCGGGAACGGAAGCTAGGGTCCAAGGATTGGAAGAAGCTGAAAATGAAGTATAAATGCGATTCCTTGCTAACGGACAAGCTGCATCAGGCGATGGATTCCATTCAGAAGATCTTTCAGGATCTCAGGGACGAGAGCCTCGCCCGCGAGCTGCGGGGGACGCTTGACCGTTTCCATCTGCAGTTGAAAATGTCGGGACAAGCAGCGGGGGAGGCATAGAATCATACATGAATAAGTCAACAGCGGCCGGTGATAACGGGATCAAGCCGAAGGAGCAGTTTGTCCATTCCGTATTCGAGAAAATCGCCGGAAAGTACGATACAATGAACGACATACTCAGCTTCCGGCGTCACAAGGCATGGAGGCGGTTTGCCATGGACAAGATGGCGATGCGCCGCGGGGATACCGCCGTCGATCTATGCTGCGGCACCTGCGACTGGAGCATCGCGATGGCTGAGAGCAGCGAGACCGGATGCGTCATGGGACTCGATTTCAGCGAGGGTATGCTCGCCGTCGGCCGCCGTAAAGTAGAAGAGCGGGGGCTTGCCGACCGGATCTCCCTGGTACAGGGCAACGCGATGAATCTTCCGTTCGGCGACTGCTCCTTCGATTACGCTACGATCGGCTTCGGTCTGCGCAATGTGCCTGATCCCGTCCAGGTGCTTAGTGAAATGAAGCGCGTGGTGAAGCCCGGCGGGATGGTTGTCTGTCTGGAATTGTCCAAGCCTACGGTTCAGCCTTTCAAAGGCATTTATTATTTCTACCTCACACGGATGCTGCCGCTGCTTGGCAAGCTGTTCGCGAAGAGCTACGAGCAGTACAGGTGGCTTCCCGAATCGCTTGCAATGTTTCCGGACCGAAGACAGCTGGAGCAGATCTTCCGTGAAACTGGTCTGAAACGCGTGAAATCCTTCCCCTTGACTGGAGGCATCGCGGCATTACACATTGGGCTCAAGGAGAATGTGGATGTTTAAGAAAATTGGTATTTTTATGCAAATGATTAAGTTTGAACACACGCTATTTGCCCTTCCGTTCGCATTTATGGGCGCTTTACTCGGTTCCATGGTGATGTCCGGTTCACTGCCTTCCTGGCGGGATATCGGATGGATTGTCATTGCCATGTTCGGCGCCCGCAGCGCCGCAATGGGACTGAACCGCTTAATTGACCGCGTAAGCGACGCCAAGAATCCGCGTACGGCAAATAGAGCCATTCCAGCGGGATTGTTGAAGGCGGGAGAAGTGATTGTCTTTGTCGCCTTTTCCTTCTTCCTGTTGTTCTGGGCCGCGTTCAAGCTGAACCCGCTGTCCGCGAAGCTGCTGCCGATTGCGGTGTTCCTGCTTGTGTTTTATTCCTTTACGAAGCGTTTTACCTGGGCCTGCCACCTGATTCTCGGCCTCACGATCGCGCTGGCCCCGCTTGGGGGATGGGTCGCAGTCACCGGCAAGGTGGATTGGACCGCCATGGTGTTTTATTTTACCATCATGTTCTGGACGGCCGGGTTTGACGTTATTTATTCCTGCCAGGATGTGGAGTTCGACAAGAAGGAAGGGCTGCACTCCATTCCGGTCCGCTTTGGTGTTGCGGGAGCGCTTAAGATTGCCAAGGTATTTCATGTATTGACCGGCATAGGCTTCATATCCTTGCTGTTCATGGCCCATCTGAGCTGGTGGTACATCGCAGGCATGCTGATTGCTTACGCTATTTTGTTCTATGAGCATCATATCGTTTCCCCAAACGATCTGAGCCGTCTGCAAACGGCGTTTTTCACGATGAACGGGGTGCTCAGCATCGTCGTATTCTCTTTTACCTTGATTGACCTGGTGGTGCAGACCAACTAAATGAGTAACTCAAGATCGAAGGGCTTTATAGTCGGCATTACGGGAGCCAGCGGCGCGATATACGGTGTTCGCTTAACGGAAACGCTGCTGTCCCTGGGACTTGCGGTGCATCTTGTTATTAGCAATGCGGGCTGGCGGGTTCTGAAAGAAGAGCTGGGCTGGAACGTCTCGGACCGGGAGGGCGTTCTGAATGATCATTTCAGTGGCCGTCCCGGTTCTCTGCACTATCACCCTATCGCAGATATCGGAGCTTCCATCGCGAGCGGCTCCTTCCGGACAGAGGGGATGATTATCATGCCCTGTTCAATGGGAACGCTGTCGGCCGTGGCGAACGGCTCCTCCGACAATTTGATGACCCGCGCCGCAGATGTGATGCTGAAGGAGGGGCGTCCGCTGGTGCTCGTTCCCAGGGAGACGCCGCTGCATGCGATACATTTGGAAAATATGCTGAAGCTGTCCCGGCTCGGCGTTCGAATGATTCCGGCCATGCCGGCTTTTTATTTCGGGCCGCAAAGTCTGGATGATTTGATCAACTTTATGGTCGGGAAGGTGCTGGACAGCTTCGGAATTGATCACGCTTTATTTCGCAGATGGGGGGATTAAGATGAAGAACGGTCCTGCCGTTATCGGCAAAATCAGCTATACCAATTCATGGCCCGTTTTTTTTAACTTTGATCCTTCTGCTCTATCTTTTCCGGCCCGAATGGTTAGCGAGGTGCCTTCCGTGCTGAATCGCGGCATGGCCCTCGGCGATATTGATGTTGGAGCGCTGTCTTCTTTTGCATTTGCCGAAGCGAGCGACAGGCTGCTGGTGCTTCCTGGGATTTCTGTCAGCTCGGACGGTCCTGTGAGGTCGATTCTGTTGTTCTCGAAGGGAACGGTGGAAGAAGCGGCGAATGGAACGATCGCTGTGACGAACACGTCGGCTACGTCGGTGAACCTGCTGAAAATTTTGCTGGAGAAGGCGGTGGGCGGAAATCCGGAATACATAAGCGCTGAGCCGAATCTGGAGAAGATGATGGAACAGGCGGATGCCTGTCTGCTGATTGGCGATCATGCGATCCGGGCGATGTGGCAGAATAAGAAGTATAGAGTTACCGACTTGGGCGAAATGTGGAAACGGTGGACGGGACTTGGGATGACCTTTGCGGTATGGGCCGTAAGCCGTAAATCGGCGCTGGATATACCGGAGGCTGTCGCTGAGATCTGCCAAGCCTTAATCGAGAGCAAGCGGCGGGGACTGCGGAATCTGGCGCCGATTGTCTCGGAGGCCTGTGATCGAATTGGCGGCGAACCCGGATACTGGTCTGGTTATTTCCAGAATTTGTGTTATGATTTTGGAGAAAGGCAGCAGGAAGGTTTAAATCTCTATTTCCGCTATGCCAATGAAATGGGGCTGCTGCCGCAGAAGGTGAAGATGGAATTTTGGAGCGATAATCTGCTGACACGGGTGAAGGAATGAAACGACTGCAATTGTTCGGCCTGCTGAATAAAGATATGGATACTCTGGAAAAAGAACTGTACCGCAGCGTCCAGGGGGATGATCCTCTGCTTACGGAAACGTCACTCCATCTGCTGAAGGCCGGCGGCAAGCGGCTGCGCCCGGTATTTGTACTCATGGGCGGTAAATTTGGCACATACGATCTGGATAAGCTGAAGCGGGTTGCCGTTCCCCTGGAGCTGATTCACAGCGCTTCCCTTGTCCACGACGATGTCATCGACGATGCCGATACGCGGCGCGGCGAGCCGACCGTTAAGGCCAAATGGGGCGACAAAATGGCAATGTACACGGGCGATTATATCTATGCCAAGGCGCTGGCCATAACGGCGGAGCTGCCGAACCCGCGCATCCATCAGATTCTATCCAAGGCGATGGTGGAGATGACGATTGGCGAGATGGAGCAGATCCGCGATTTCTTCAACAGCGGACAGAGCGTGCGCCATTATTTGCGGCGTATCCGGCGTAAAACCGCGCTGCTCATTGCCATCAGCTGCCAGCTCGGGGCGCTCGCCGCCGATGCTGAACCGGAGAATGCCGGGCTGCTCTACAAGTATGGCTACAATGTAGGGATGGCCTTCCAAATTCGCGACGATCTGCTTGATCTGTCCGGAACGGAGAAGCAGCTCGGCAAACCGCCGGGCAGCGATATGCGGCAGGGGAATATTACCCTCCCGGTTATCTACGCCCTGGAGGACGATCGGCTGCGCGGAGCCCTTCTGGATGAATTGGAATTGATCCGCGAAGGCCGCGCGGGGGCTGGCCGTGCCATCGATCTGATTCGATCCGGGAACGGCATTTCCCGAGCGGAGGAATTGTCCGCGCGTTACATCGACAAGGCGCTGGCCGCACTCGATAAGCTGCCGAACAACCGCACAAAAGGCAATTTGCGCGACATTGCCTATTTTGTAACCGGCAGGGCATACTAATAATGCTGCGTGGTCCGATTTAACAATTAACAGACAGCGGCGATTTTGGTAATATAGCTTATAATAGACCATCATTCATAAGGGAGAATGGAGAGTGAACCCTATGGAAAGAACGTATTTGATGATCAAGCCTGATGGGGTGCAGCGTGGTCTGATTGGCCGCATTGTAGCCCGTTTTGAGGACAAAGGTTTTAAGCTGGTCGCCGCCAAGCTCATCACGGCAACGGAGGAGCAGGCCAAGCATCATTATGCGGAGCATGAGGGCAAAGATTTTTTTCCGGAACTCGTCTCATTTATCACTTCCGGCCCCGTATTTGCAATGGTCTGGGAAGGCGATGACGTGATCGTTCTGTCCAGACTGCTGATCGGGAAGACGAAGGTGGGCGAAGCGCTTCCGGGAACCATCCGCGGGGATTTCGCCAGCCACACCCCCCTCAATTTGATTCACGGTTCCGACTCTCCCGAGAGCGCAGCAAGAGAAATCGCCAACTTTTTTGCTCCCGAGGAACTGAACAAGTATAACAAAGATATTACGGCCTGGATCTAATCCGGGCAAAAGGACAGGGGGAGATGACAATGATGCCTGAACGCGAAGCGGCGGCAGCGGATCGCGATTACACAGGGTTTATTCAAAATGTCAACAAAAGTACGGGCATCGATCTGTCACAGTACAAGGAAGCCCAGATGAAACGGCGTCTGACGACACTCCGCACGAAGAACGGATACCATACCTTCACCGACTTTTTTGCGGCAATGATGGCTGACAAGGGTCTGTTCTACGAGTTTCTGGACCGGATGACGATTAACGTCTCCGAATTTTGGCGCAATCCGAACCGTTGGGAAATTCTTCGCGATATTATTTTGCCTGAACTCCAGGGAAGCGGCAAAGGGCTGAAGCTGTGGAGCGCAGCTTGTTCCACCGGGGAGGAGCCTTATACACTTGCCATGATTCTTTCGGATAAAAAGATTCTGCGCGAGACCAACATTCTGGCGACCGATATTGATGAAGGCGCATTAGCCAGGGCCAACAAGGGATTATATCTCGAGCGTTCGCTTAAAGATGTGCCAAAGGACGTGGCCGACCGGTACTTTTCGCCTGAAGGGCCGATGTACAAGGTCAGCGATGAATTGAAGAAAAATATCGGCTTCCGCAAACAGAATCTGCTGCTGGACAAATTTGATACCGGGTTCGATCTTATCGTTTGCCGGAACGTAATGATCTATTTCACGGAGGAAGCCAAGGATAAGCTGTATCGCAAGTTCTCGGCCAGTCTCCGCCCCGGCGGCTATTTGTTCGTAGGAAGCACGGAGCAGATTTTTACACCTTCCAAGTACGGGTTCGAATCTACGGAAACATTCTTTTACCGCAAAAAATAATGCTGATTTTCCATTGTATTCCAGTTCCGGGTATACTTTCGGGTGCTTGCAGAGATACTGAATCATAGAGTCAGTATGCCAAGCGAAAGGTCGTAAAGAAATGGATAAAAGCAAGGTAATCGACGCATACCGCCGGGGGTTCATTACGATAAGGGAATGCGGACAAATTCTCGGTATGGAGGATGTGCAGCTTCAGCTCCTGCTTCGGCAGGAGCCGGGCAAAACGTCCTGCCTGCGGCAGAGCCGACGCGTCGGCGGTTAGAGTCCCGTTCAAGTGCAGCCATACGAAGGCGCCGCCCGCTCCAATAAAATGGAGCCCGGGCGGCGCTTTATTATTGTCCGCTGAACCAGGACCTCACTTTGTGCTGCTATCTTGATGTAACTTTCTTGTCAAAAGTGATTTCCCTATACTATAATGAGCAAAGGTCATAACGGATTTTAGCAGTTTACAGTTTGAAAGCGCGAAGGGGGAACGCAGCATGAGTTTACGTTATTTAACGGCCGGGGAGACGCACGGTCCCCAGCTTACTGCGATTATAGAGGGTATGCCCAGCAATCTTACGCTGGATTTTGAACAGCTTAATTTTCAACTGCAGCGGCGTCAAAAAGGTTACGGCCGCGGCCGCCGCATGCAAATTGAGAAAGATACCGCCCAGATTGTCGGCGGAGTGCGTCACGGAGTCACGACCGGAGCTCCAATTGCGCTGGTTGTAGAGAATAAAGACTGGACACACTGGCAGAACATCATGAATGTTGAGCCGATTCCGGGCGCAGACGAGGATAAGCGGCGGGTGAACCGTCCACGTCCGGGGCATGCGGACCTGAACGGGGGGCTTAAATACAATCTGACGGATTTGCGCAATGTCTTGGAGCGATCCAGCGCCAGGGAGACAGCGGCGCGGGTAGCCTGCGGCGCGGTGGCGCGTCAACTTCTCGAAGCATTCGGAGTGAAGATTGCCGGACAGGTCATCCGGATCGGTGAAATCGAAGCTCCTGCTAATGACCTGCCGATTGACGAACTGATTGCCCGCACCGAAGAATCCTCGGTCAGAGTAGTGGATAAAGAAACCGAGAAGAAGATGGAAGCCTACATAGACCAGATCAAGGAAGAAGGCGACTCCATCGGCGGAATCGTGGAATGTATCGTCGAAGGGCTTCCGGTCGGCCTTGGCACCTATGTACAATCCGACCGCAAGCTGGACGGAGCCATCGCCGGAGCGGTTGTGTCCATCAACGCCTTCAAAGGCGTCGAGATCGGGATTGGCTTTGAAGCGGGCAAGCTGCGCGGCTCGAAGGTTCATGACGAGATTCTGTACGATCCGGCCCGAGGGTACCACCGGGCAAGCAACCGGCTTGGCGGCTTTGAAGGCGGAATGACGAACGGCATGCAGGTGGTGGTTCGCGGCGTGATGAAGCCGATTCCGACGCTTTACAAGCCTTTGCAGAGCGTGGACATCGATACCAAGGAGCCGTTTACCGCACAGGTGGAGCGCTCCGATGCCTGCGCGGTGCCTGCAGCATGCGTCGTCATGGAGAATGTGGTTGCCTGGGAAGTCGCCAAGGCGTTCCTGGATAAGTTCGGCGGCGATTCCTTGGAAGAAATCAGAGCCAATTATAATAGCTATCTCGCCCAATTGGAGAGCTACTGATATGCGGAGGATTCAAGTAGATTTGGGTCAACGCTCCTATCCGATCGTGATCGGCAGCGGAATACTGGAGGGCATTGCCGGACTATGCGCGGAAGCCGGCTTTCCGGTGCGCAGCCCGCTGCTCATCGTCAGCGACAGCGCCGTAGCTCCTCTATATCTGGCTGATTTGGAATCGCGGCTAAAGGCCGGGGGCTATACAGTGGTCAGCCATGTCATTCCGTCGGGAGAAGCGTCCAAGTCCCTGACTGTGTACGAGGAAGTGATGACAACGGCGATCTCTGCCGGGCTAGACCGCAGTTCCGCCGTACTGGCGCTTGGAGGCGGGGTTGTTGGCGATTTAGCGGGCTTTGTGGCCGCGACCTACATGCGCGGCATCGGCTTTATGCAAATTCCGACGACGATACTGGCACATGACAGCAGCGTCGGCGGCAAGGTGGCGGTGAACCACCCGCTGGCGAAGAATATGATCGGCGCCTTCTATCAGCCGAAAATGGTCGTGTACGACCTGAACACGCTGACGTCGCTTCCTCCGCGCCAGGTGCGATCCGGTCTGGCTGAAGTTATCAAGCATGGTCTTATCTTGGACCGCGATTTCGCTTACTGGTGCCGGGACCATGCGTCCGAACTGCTCGCTCAGGAGCCGGAGGCGCTGGGCTATGCGCTGGAGCGCGGCTGCGCAATCAAGGCAGACATCGTGGGCGAGGATGAAAGGGAACATGGGCTGCGCGCCATCCTGAATCTGGGCCATACGATCGGACATGCCGTAGAAGCGGTGGGAGGCTACGGAATCTTCCTGCATGGCGAGGCCATCTCCATCGGAATGGCGGGCGCGGCGCTTCTGGCCGCCAAGCTGGGGCGTTCCCGTTCTCTTTACGAAGAGACGGTTTCCATGCTCAGCGCGCTGGAGCTTCCAACCAGACTGCCGGCGGAATACGGCGAGGAAGTCATCATCGAAGCGATGATGCATGACAAGAAATTCAAGGAAGGCCGGATAACGTTCATCGTTCCCGACGAAATTGGAGCCGTCAGCATTGTTGACGGTATCGAGGAGTCCGCGGTACGCGAGGTTATCAGGCAGCTAAAGAAGGAGGGAAGCCCATGGTAAACCGTGGCATTCGCGGAGCGACAACCGTCACACGCAACGACGAAGCGGAAATTCTGCGGGAAACCGTCCTGCTGCTGCGGGAAATGGTTGAACGCAATGACATTATTGCCGAAGATATTTGCAGTGTGTGGATCACAATGACGACCGATCTGGATGCGACTTTTCCGGCGCGCGCTATTCGGGAAATCGAGGGCTGGGAGCTGGTGCCCCTTATGTGCTCCACTGAAATTCCGGTTAAGGGCAGCCTGCCAAAGTGCATTCGCCTGATGGTGCAGGTCAATACGGACAAGAGTCAGCGTGAAATCCGCCATGTATACCTAAACGAGGCGCAGAAGCTTCGTCCCGATTTATCTGAAAGCAAATAGCGCGATTATCTGGAAGGTAAATGACAGTTTACCAAGTCCTTGCCGAGGGAACGTTTTAAACATCGATGCAAGTCTCTCTCATCATAAAGTTGTCCAGGGGTTGTCAATAAGCGTTGGTATCATGTATAGTGTAAACAGACGAGTGAAGCAGAGCCAAGATTAGATGAGCTGAGAAGAGCAGAGTGTAAGGGAATTTCAGGGTACATACAGGGCGAGGGTATGCAAGTGCAGGGACTGCCGATAAGCAGGCTTACAAGTGCATGGATATCTGATGATGGATTGCCGTCCGTTATGTATATTTCGAACATTATCGCCCTTATATGTGGGCAGCGTCTTTTGGGGAAATCGTAATTGCTTTGTTCTATTGTGCGGAGTTTTGTTTATGAATGACCCGCCGTGGACCATTTCATTTCCCAGAAGCCGGAATCCCGCTCTTATATACGCTTGTTTAATATAACCTCTACTTCGGTGGAGGTTTTTCTGCATGTTGGGCCCTGTTTTCGAAGCTAAAGACCCAGGTGACATATGATGTGCCAACCCTTTCTAAGTCCAAGGAGGAACGACAAATGACCAGTCCCAATGTAGAACAAGTGGTGTCGCTATCGCGGCAGTATAATCTGATTCCCGTAGTGAAGCGGCTGTTGGCCGATATGGAAACCCCGATCCGGATATTCCAGCGGTTCGCCGGCCGGAAGAATGCCTTTCTGCTGGAAAGCGTGGAGGGCGGCATCCAATGGGCCCGGTATTCGTTCATCGGCAGCGATCCGTTTCTGCTTATCTCCGGCAAAAAGGGAGCGATCAACGTGGAAATCGGCGGCGAGAACAGACAGCTGAAAGGCAAGCCGATCGAGGAGCTGAAGGCCCTTCTGCGTTCGTACCGCAGCCCCAAGCTTGCGGAAATGCCGCCGTTTACCGGCGGGGCGATCGGATTCTTCGGGTATGATCTGCTTCAGTATTACGAGAAGCTGCCGGCTCATGCCAGTGACGACTTAAATATGGATGATATCCGCTTCATGTTCTGCGACCGGATTATCGTATTCGACCATGTCAAACAGCAGATTTTGCTGGTCGGCAACCTGCATGTCAAGGACGGCGACACGGATTCCGATATCCGGGCGAATTACGAGAAGTTGAACAGCAAGCTGGAAGAAATGGCGGAGGAGCTGTGCAAAGAATCGCCGAAGGAAAACATGAACCGTCGGAGCATCCCGCAGGATATCGAGCTTGGAGACATTCACTCCAACCTGACGAAGGAACAGTTTATCGGTAATGTGGAGCAGGCCAAGGAATATATTCGGGCCGGCGATATTTTTCAGGTGGTGCTGTCCCAGCGGTTTCATATCAATACCGAGGTGTCGCCGCTCCATGTGTACCGGCTGCTGCGCACATTGAACCCGTCCCCGTACATGTATTATCTCAAAATGGATGAGGAGATCATCGTCGGAACATCGCCGGAGGCCTTGGTGAAGGTGGACGGTGACCGCGTAGAGACCCGCCCGATTGCCGGAACAAGACCCAGAGGCGAGAACGAGGCGCGGGACCGCGCGCTGGCGGCGGAACTGCTGGAGGATGAAAAAGAGAGAGCCGAGCACCTGATGCTCGTCGATCTTGGCCGCAACGATCTTGGCCGGGTGTCGAGGTTCGGAACCGTCAAATGCGATTCTTTCATGGAAATCGAAAAATACTCTCATGTTATGCATATGGTGTCGAATGTCTCGGGCACGCTTCGTGAGGATAAAGACTTTTTCGACGCATTCCTCTCCTGCCTGCCGGCGGGCACTGTATCCGGAGCGCCGAAGCTGCGGGCGATGGAGATTATTGCCGAGCTTGAGCGTGAGGCAAGGGGAGCGTATGCGGGAGCAATTGGTTATCTTGGCTTCTCCGGAAATATGGATTCCTGCATAACGATTCGGACGATTATTTTCCGCAAAGGCCGGGCTTATGTCCAGGCAGGGGCGGGGATTGTATGGGATTCGGTGCCGGAGAAGGAGTATGAGGAGACCGTAAACAAGGCGAAGGGCATGTTGAAAGCGATTCGGATGGCAGAGGCGATGTTCCCGGTAAAAGCGACAGCCGGCGGCAGCATCAATCAGGATTATATGTATGAGTACACTCCTTGACGCAAAGAGCGAGGGGAGCGCTTGGAGCGGGCAATAAACCAATATAAGCGGGAGGAGAAAAAGGATGAACAGCAATGCCAATCTTTTGATTCAATCCGGAATCGCCGGATTGATCGAAGGCAAGAATTTAACCCGGGAGCAGGCGAGGGATATTATGGGCGCGATTATGGAAGGAGCGGCAACGCAGGCCCAAATCGGCTCTCTGCTTACCGCTCTGCGGATTAAGGGGGAAACGGTGGAGGAAATAACCGGTTTCGCGGAAGCGATGAAGGGATACGGCACCGCGGTTGCGACGGAAAACTCGCGGCTGCTGGACACCTGCGGAACGGGCGGATCGGGTATCCACAAGACCAATATCTCCACCACTTCCGCCATTATTGCCGCCGCCGCTTCGGTGCGCGTCGCCAAACACGGCAATCGCTCCGCTTCCGGCAGAACGGGCAGCGCCGATGTACTGGAAGCGCTCGGCGTTAATATTCATTTGGATGCGGAGCAGGCCAAGCGTTGTCTGGACGAAATCGGCATCTGCTTCCTCTTCGCGCAGCTCTACCATCCGTCCATGAAGCATGCGGCAGGTCCCCGCAAGGAGCTGGGTGTGCGGACGGTGTTCAACGTGCTTGGCCCGCTGACGAACCCGGCCAGAGCGGACCGGCAGCTTCTAGGGGTATACGACAAGGAGAAGACAGAGGTGCTCGCCACGGTCCTGAAGGAGCTGGGCCTGAAGCGTGCGCTTGTGGTCAGCAGTTACGAAGGTCTTGACGAGATCAGTATTTCGGGACCGACCGCCGTGGCGGAGCTGCGGGATGGCGAGGTTACAACCTATGACATTACCCCGGAAGAGCTGGGGCTTTCCCGCCACCCGCTAGAAGCCATTCTAGGCGGCGGCCCCGCAGAGAATGCGGCCATTATCCGCGCGGTGCTGGACGGCGCGAAGACGCCGTACCGGGATATCGTGCTTGCCAACACGGGAGCCTGCATCTATGTCGCCGGTCTCACCGATACGCTCGCCGAAGGTGTACGGAAGGCGGCGGAAACGATTGATTCGGGCGCAGCGGCCCGCAAGCTGGAGCAGCTTATCGCTATAACGGAGGTGCTAAAACATGTATCTAGATAAAATCGTAGCCACGAAGATAAAAGAGGTTGAACTGCTCGCTAGGTCCTTTTCCCTCTCTGAAGCGGAAGCGCAAATCGCAAGCCTGCCGGAGACGCGCGGCTTCCGCAAGGCGCTCACACTCGGACGGAAGCGTGCTATGGGGCTGATCGCCGAGGTGAAGAAGGCATCCCCCTCCAAGGGACTGATCCGCGCGGATTTCGATCCGGTGCAGATTGCCAAGGCTTATGAGGCTGGGGGAGCGGACTGCCTCTCCGTTCTGACCGACAGCCAGTATTTTCAGGGCAGCGGCGAATATTTGCGGCAAGTCCGTGAAGCAGGGGCTCTGCCGCTCCTGCGCAAGGATTTCATCATCGACGAGAAGCAAATCTATGAAGCGCGGCTGCTCGGCGCGGACGCCGTGCTGCTGATCGCGGCCATTCTGACGCCGGCGGCGCTCTCCTCTCTCTCGGACACGGCCGCCGGACTCGGACTTGACGTACTGATTGAGGTCCATGACCGAGGCGAATTGGAGGCGGTGCTGGATACGGGCAGAGCGGAGCTTCCGCATGTGCTGCTTGGCATCAATAACCGCAACCTGCGCACGTTCGAGACCGCGCTGGCAACGACAGCCGAGCTTGCGGCGCTCGCTCCGAAAGGGGTTCCCCTGATCAGCGAGAGCGGAATCGCGGGGCCGGAGGATATCGCTTACCTGCAGACGACCGGGGCTGAGGGTGTGCTGGTTGGAGAATATTTTATGAGACAGCAGGATGTGGAGAAGGCCGTCGGCAAGCTGCTCGGCCCTGTTCTGCGGGGTAAGGATCAGGTGCGCAATGGCTGAGGCAAAAGTAAAAATCTGTGGACTTCAGGACGTTGAAGTGCTAAAATCTATGGTACACTTGCCGGTTGATTATATCGGCCTTGTCTTTGCTCCGAGCCGCAGGAAGGTGTCGCCGGAGCAGGCTTCGCGTCTGATATCCGTTCTGGCTGATTGGAGAACGGGCCAAGCTCCTATTGCCGCCGGGGTTTTTGTTGACCCGGATATGGATGAATTATATGAAATTCTTTCCGCCGCGCCGCTCGGCGTTATCCAACTTCACGGAACCGAAAGTCCGGCATTTTGCCGGGAGGTCAAAGAAGCCTTTCCGGGCGTTCAGGTATGGAAGGCTCTATCTGTTGCGGCTCAAGGCGGCGAAGTGAACGATGAACTTGCGCTTGAAAGCTACGCCGGAACGATTGACGCCGTTCTGCTCGATACGTATGACCCCGCGCAGCGTGGCGGCGCCGGACGGACCTTCGCCTGGGAACAGATCCCGGATGATCACAAGCGGGCAAGGGCAATCGGTGTGTCGCTGTATGTGGCAGGGGGACTTACACCGGACAATGTCGGCGAGCTGTTGACGGCTTACGGGCCGGATGGAGTCGACGTATCAAGCGGCGTAGAAAGTGACGGAGTGAAAAATATAGCCAAAATCACAGCTTTTGTGGAAAGGGTGAAGCAATCATGATACAGGTGCCGGACCGGCATGGACGTTTCGGAGCTTTCGGGGGACGCTTCGTACCCGAAACCTTGATGAATGCATTGATTGAGCTGGAGGAGGCTTATAACAAGTTCTCGGCCGATCCGAAGTTTCAGGAGCAGGTCGATTATTTGCTTAAGCAGTATTCCGGACGCGAGACACCGCTGTACTACGCCGAACGGCTCAGCGCGCAGCTGGGCGGGGCGAAAATATATCTGAAGCGCGAGGACCTGAACCATACCGGAGCCCATAAGATCAATAACGCGATCGGCCAGGCCATTCTCGCGAAAATGATGGGCAAGAAGAAGGTCATTGCCGAGACAGGGGCAGGCCAGCACGGCGTCGCAACCGCAACGGTCGCCGCGCTGTTGGGGATGGAATGCAAGGTATTCATGGGTGAGGAAGATACCCGCCGCCAGCAGCTTAACGTATTTCGGATGAAGCTGCTGGGCGCCGAGGTTATTCCCGTTACATCCGGATCACGGACGCTTAAGGACGCCGGCAACGAGGCGCTGCGCTACTGGGTCAGCAACGTAAACGATACATTCTATGTTCTCGGCTCTGCGGTCGGTCCGCATCCGTACCCGATGATGGTCCGCAATTTCCAGCGGGTGATCGGAGACGAGACGCGGCGGCAAATTCTGGAGGCCGAAGGAAGATTACCGGATCTCTTGGTGGCCGCTGTTGGCGGCGGCAGCAATGCCATCGGCATGTTCTATCCATTCCTTGAAGACGAGACTGTGGATATGGTCGGCGTTGAAGCCGCAGGCAAAGGGGTCGACACGCCTTATCATGCCGCAACGATGAGCAAAGGAAGCCACGGTGTGTTCCAGGGCTCGATGAGCTATCTGCTTCAGGATGAATACGGCCAGGTTATTGAGGCCCATTCCATCTCCGCAGGGCTCGATTATCCCGGAGTCGGACCGGAGCATTCCTATCTGAAAGATATCGAACGCGTTAAATATGTCCCTATTACGGATCAGGAAGCGCTCGACGCTCTTAAGCTGCTGTGCGTGACCGAAGGCATTATTCCCGCCCTGGAATCGGCTCATGCCGTGGCACAGGTTGCGAAGATTGCGCCGACTCTCTCCAAGGATGATATCATTGTCATCTGTCTTTCAGGCCGGGGAGACAAAGATGTGGAATCGATTATGGCTTATACGGAAGGAGAAGGGCTGAAATGACGACCGAAACGACGAACCGCATGGATGTGACATTCCGGCGGTTGAAGGAGCAGGGACGGGCGGCGCTCATTCCGTTTTTGACCATAGGCGATCCCGATCTGGAGACAAGTCTGGCTATTATTGCCGAACTGGAAGCGGCTGGAGCGGACATTGTTGAGCTTGGCGTTCCTTACTCCGATCCGTTGGCGGACGGCCCTGTGATCCAGCGCGCATCATCGCGGGCGCTGCGAGGGAATATACACCTGCGGACCTGTATGGAAACGGCGCTGAAGGCGCGTGAAGCCGGAAGCAAGCTGCCGTTTATTCTCTTTACTTACTACAATCCCGTGCTGCAGATGGGACTTGATACGTTTTTTGCCGAATTGAACCGGCATGAGATCAGCGGGTTGATCATTCCGGATTTGCCGGTTGAGGAGGCGGAAGAAATGCGCTCCCGCAGCCGTGAGGCGGGCATTAACCTGGTTCCTCTTGTCGCGCCGACCTCCAGCGAGCGCATCGCGAAGATCGTTTCCGGCGCGAGCGGATTCGTATACTGCGTATCCTCGCTTGGAGTAACAGGGGTACGTGCATCTTTCCATGATGACGTGGACCGGTTCATTGAATCCGTCCGTCAGGCGACCGATCTTCCGGTAGCCGTCGGATTCGGCATCTCGACTCCCGAGCAGGTTGCCAGATTTTCCAAAATCTGCGATGGCGTCGTGGTCGGGAGCGCTATCGTACGCAAGATTGAGGAAGTGATTTTTCTTCTCGAAGATCCGGCGAAGCGCGCCGATGGACTGTTGCAAATCCGTGATTTTGTGGCACAATTAAGACCATAGTTTTTTTGAAAATATAAGACTTTATAAGCTTCGCGCCTTTCGTTTGGTCTTATATTTCTACGAGAAACGGATGCCCTCCTCCTGCGAGGACGGCGAAGCCGTTTCTTCTTGCACCGATAGATTATTACCGAGAGAGAGGATCGTTCATGAAGCCGAAACCCCATATTGTTGGCCTTCCGGTCTACAAGCCCGGCAAGCCTATAGAAGAAGTGAAGAAAGAATACGGTCTTGAAGAGGTTATTAAGCTGGCCTCTAATGAGAATCCTTACGGCTCTTCACCAAGCGCAAAAGCCGCCATTCAGGCGGAACTGGACAATCTCAACCTGTATCCCGACGGCTCCGCCGCCGAATTGACCGCTTCCCTCGCAGCCCATTTGGGGGTAAGCAGCGACAATATCATTTTCGGCTGCGGCTCGGACGAGATCATTGCGCTTATCTCCCGCGCCTTCTTCCTGCCTGGCGACGAGACGATTATGGCCGACCAGACCTTCTCCGTCTATAAGAGCAACGCGGATATCGAAGGCGCGGTGAGCATCGAAGTCCCGCTGGTTCAAGGCACACACGATTTGGATGGGATGCTTGCCCGAATTACGGGCAAGACCAAAGTGATCTGGGTCTGCAACCCGAATAATCCAACAGGTACGATTGTATCCGGATCAGCGTTGACGGCCTTCCTGGATGCGGTCCCGGACCATGTAATGGTTGTGCTTGACGAAGCCTATTATGAGTATGTGACTGACCCGTCCTACTCCGATGGTATCAAGCTTCTGGACCGCTACCCCAACCTTGTCGTGCTGCGCACCTTCTCCAAGATATACGGGCTAGCGGCGCTGCGGATCGGATACGGGGTTGCCAGACCCGAAATTATTACGCTCATTAATCAGGTGCGCGAACCTTTCAACACTTCCCGTCTTGCGCAGGCTGCCGCGATTGCGGCTCTGGGAGACCAGGGCTATGTGGATGAATGCCGCCGCTTAAACAGCGCCGGACGGGTTCAGCTTGAGGGTGAATTTGGGCGTCTTGGGCTGGAATACTTCCCGGCGCACGGGAACTTCATTATGGTTGATGTCCGTGTGTCTGCGTTTGACATTTTCGAGCTGCTGCTCCGCAAAGGCGTTATCGTGCGAGCCGGACACCGCCTTTATCCTACCTACATCCGGGCTACCGTCGGCTCGCAGGAGCAGAACCAGGTCTTTATCGAGGTATTGGAGGCCGCGCTCAAAGAGCAGGGAGTTCTGGTATAGCACGGACAGCGTAAGGAATCTACAGAAGGCGAGTTGTTTAAAGACATGACGACTAAGATTGCAATATTCGGCGTCGGGCTGATCGGCGGCTCCCTGGCTCTGTGCTTTAAGGGCAGAGAAGGGCTGCATGTGGTGGGGCACGCCCATCGCCCGGAGTCGGCTGCCAAATATGTAAGCAGAGGTGTTGTCGACAGCGCAACGCTGTCATTTGAAGAGGCGGCGCTGGACGCGGATTTTATTTTTTTGTGCGTCCCGGTTGGGATGCTGGAAGATTATTTACTCAGGCTGAGCAAGCTGCCGCTCAAGAAGGGCTGCATTATTACGGATGTGGGCAGCACCAAAGCGAGCATTGCTGCCTGCGCGGCTTCGATTGACCTGCCTGACGTCTATTTTATCGGCGGTCATCCGATGGCTGGCTCGGAGCGATCCGGTGTGGAGGCAGCCTCATCGCTGCTCTTCGAGAATGCCTATTATGTGCTTACTCCGCCCCCGGATATCCCGGAAGAGGCGTACGAGGCCCTAAAGACGCTGCTGGTACATACGAGAGCGCAGATTGTCCGGCTGGAGCCCCAGCGGCATGATGAGATTGTCGGAGCGATCAGCCATTTGCCCCATATAATCGCCGTAGCGCTCGTGAATCAGGTTCACGGGTATGACTCCGCCGATTCGCTGTACAGCACGCTGGCTGCGGGAGGATTCCGTGATATTACGCGGATTGCGTCGAGCGAGCCCGTTATTTGGCGGGATATTTTGCTGAATAACCGCTCGGTTATGCTGGAGCTGCTGAAGGACTGGAACGAAGAGATTTCCGCTTTCGTGGAGTTGCTGGAGAACGAAGACGGAGAAGGGATCGAGCAAGCGTTCCAGGAAGCGGGCGGATTCCGCAGCAAGCTCCCTGACCGGCGCAAGGGCATGATTACCCCGCTGTTTGATCTGCATATCGACGTTCCCGATCATCCCGGCATTATCGGACGAATCGCAACGGAGCTGGGCGATCAGGGCATCAACCTGAGCAATGTGCAGATTATTGAGAGCCGGGAGGATGTTCCGGGTATTATGCGCCTGTCTTTCCGCCAGGAGAGCGATATGGAACGCGCCAAAGTGCTGCTGCAGCGGCATGACTACACAGTATACGTATAACGCTTAAAGCAAGGCCGGGCCAGCGCCCGGCTTTTTTGAAATATCAGGTTAAGGATAAGCTTCGCGCTTATCCTTTCTGATATTTTTACGAGAAACGGATGCCTCCCTCTTCCAGAGGACGGCGCAGCCGTTTCTTCTTATCTGAAATCAGCCTGAAAAAGATGTCGCCCTGCCAGCGTGAACCGATGCCAGAGATCCATGCAAAGCTCAGTTGTTAAGCCAGCGATATATAAAAAGGCAAAAAAAAGACCGCTTACGAATAAGCGGCCACAGTTCACCGTATTGGAACTGTACAGTTTTGGATAGGAGTGGAGAGAAACCATACTGTACTTTTATTATATGTATCCGTTTTCATTTTGTCAACGCTTTCAATAAAGTTTTTGGGAGATATTCGCAGTGCTTCACATCTGCCTGGATATAGCCGATAAATCTAGGGTGCAGAGCACCGCTGATTTCCTTTTGTCGAAGACGAAGCTCGTGAAGGTAAATCAGGACTTGAGTCATAAGTCTATTAATGTCATTGGAAACCGAATTGTGGTACAATAGGAAAGTATTTTTATAGAATTGGTTGTCACCAAACGTACGAATTTCCGCAGCTGGTCGTTAGCCTTAATGAATATACATAGAAATCGTATGAAAATCAGATTTTTTTCAGAAAGACCGCAACTTTTTTTGTCCTGTTCGGTAATAATGGTAACGAACGGGATATAACGCGCTATGGCGAGGAGGAAACGCCCACCATGACGGATTCCCAGTTAATCCAGCAAATCAAGCAAGGAAATACAGAACTTTATTCAGAACTCATGCGACGCTATCAACGCAAAATACTGGCATTTGTCTATCATATGTTGAAGAATTCCCAAATGGAGCTTATCGCCGAAGATCTCTGTTCGGAAACATTCTACAAGGCCTTCCGCAGCCTTCATTCCTTTCGTGAGGTAGACGCGTCCTTTTCCACATGGCTGTACACCATCGCACGCAATACTGTGCTTAGCGAGCTTCGCAAGAACCGCGGGGGGAATGTATCGCTTGAAGAAAGCGGCTATACGCCGGTCGCACCGCTGGAAGTGGCTCCAGAGCAGGCCGTGCTGCGTAATGAACGGATGAACCTTGTGCGTAAAGCCATCAACAATCTCCCGGAAAAACAGCGGTCCGCGCTGATTCTGCGGGAGTACGACCAAATGGACTATCAGGAAATCGCAAATATTCTTGATCAGAGCGTCAGCTCGGTCAAATCGCTGCTGTTCCGTGCGAGAAGCAGCGTTAAGCTTCAGCTTGAATCCTATTTTTACGAACCCGCTTATGAACAACATCTTGAGAGGATGAAAAGCCAATGAACTGCAGAGAAGCGCAGAATCTGATTCCGCTTCTTTGGGATGCTCCTCCCGGTAAACCGGAGCGAATAAGTCTAATGCAGCACATCTCCGGCTGCTCCTACTGCGCAGCTGAATGGCAGATGTGGGAAGAAAGCCGCCGGCTGATCACAGACATGAAGTCTGAGGTGAGCGAGGAACGCGCCGAGGTCATTAACGCCCGAGTGATGGAACGGATTTATTTGGAAAGCCCCTGGCTGATGCCTGGGGACGGCAGGTCGGCCGGCAAACCCGGTATCTTCCGGCGGCGGATCAGTCTGTGGATTGCCTGTTTTCTGGCGGTATTCCTGTGCAGCTTCATCTACTATACAATGGTGCAGACGCCGGGTAACACCACCATGGCGCAGAGCGGAATTGTACCGACCGGGATTGCCGGTTCGTCCAATGATTGGCAGTC
>NZ_ASSD01000421.1 GCF_000520715.1 Paenibacillus zanthoxyli JH29 | reverse complement strand
TAGCGAAAAATGGTTCTTTCAATATTCGCCATATGTGTATTACAACGAGCACTGCATCGTGTTCCATCACGATCATGTGCCGATGAAGCTGACGAAGGAAACGCTGAAGCGGCTGCTGGGATTCGTTAGCGAATTCCCGCATTATTTTATCGGCTCCAATGCGGATCTTCCAATTGTGGGCGGTTCTATTTTGACGCATGACCATTTTCAGGGAGGCCGCCATACCTTTGCGCTTCAAAAGGCCCCTATTGAACAAGGCTTTAACCATCCGAAGTATCCGGGGGTTAGTCTGGGGCTGGTTAAGTGGCCAATGTCGGTGATCCGTCTGAATGGGGAGGACCCGGACATCCTGCTAGAATGCGCTAACGACCTTTACGAAGTATGGAAAAGCTACAGCGACCCTACGGCCGATATTCTGGCCTTCTCGGAAGCCGGCGGCGAGCGGCGGCCCCATAATACGATCACTCCCATTGTCCGCCGCAGCGAAGACGGCGGCTATGAGATGGATCTGGTGCTGCGCAACAACCGGACCAGCGAGGAGCATCCCGAAGGCATTTTCCACCCGCATCGGGAGATGCATCATATCAAGAAAGAAAATATCGGCCTCATCGAAGTCATGGGCTTGGCGATTTTGCCGGGACGGCTGAAGAATGAGCTGGATGGAGTCGCAGATATTCTCGCCGGCAATACGGCAGAGCTCGAAGCGTTGAACAGCGGCGCGGATCATCCGCTTGCCCAGCATGCGGACTGGATCACGGAGCTGACCGGACGGTTCGGCACGGTAATGGATCGCGAGGAGGCCGTCCGGACGGTCCGGAACGAGGTCGGCATCAAATTCACACAAATTCTGGAGCATGCGGGCGTGTTTAAATGCTCGTCCGAAGGCCGGGAAGCTTTCCGGCGCTTCATCAATAGCTTTGGCGCGGCCTGAATGCGCGGCAGGCTTTTGAAATAGCCGGTTTCTCTTTAGGGAGAAGCCGGCTTTTTTCTTGGAATCAGGCACGTACTCTCCGCTAATTTGTATGGTAAAAGTTAGGGGTTTATAATATAGAGGAGCAGCACTAATCCTAAATTATGGAGGCATAACCAATGCGTAATTTCCAATTTTATAATCCGACCCGGCTCATTTTCGGGAAAGGAACGCTTGAAGCGCTGACCACCGAAATCCCTAAATACGGAAAAAATGTACTCCTTATCTATGGAGGAGGCAGCATTAAACGCAGCGGTTTATACGATAAGGTAACCGCGCTGCTTCAAAGCATCGGCGCGAATGTAACGGAACTTCCCGGAGTCGAGCCGAATCCGCGCCTGTCTACCGTACATAAAGGCGTCGATCTATGCCGCAGTCAAGGTATCGATCTGGTTCTGGCCGTCGGCGGGGGCAGCGTGCTGGACTGCGCCAAGGCGATCGCCGTGGGAGCGAAATACGAAGGCGATATGTGGGATTTCGTGGAGCGCAAGGCGGCTCCGCAGGGGGCGCTGCCGCTCGGCACCATTCTGACGATCGCGGCGACCGGCTCGGAGATGAACAGCAACTCGGTAATCACAAACGAAGCCACGATGGAAAAAATAGGCTGGAGCAGCCCTTACGCTTACCCGGCATTCTCCATTCTCGATCCCGAGCTGACCTTCTCTCTGCCCCGGGATCAGACCGTGTACGGCGTTGTGGATATGATGGTGCATGTCCTGGAGCATTATTTCCACACGGATGGCAACACACCTGTTCAGGACGGCTTCTGTGAAGCGCTGCTGCGGACCATGATGGATGCCGGTTCTAAACTAGTAAACGACCTTGAGAATTATGAGCTGCGTGAGACGATTCTGTACAGCGGCACAATGGCTCTGAACGGTATGGTGAGCATGGGCTTTGCCGGAGACTGGGCTACGCATAATATTGAGCATGCCGTCTCGGCTGTGTACGATATCCCGCATGGCGGCGGCTTGGCGATTCTGTTCCCGCAGTGGATGAAGTATAATCTGGATGCAAGCCCTGAGCGGTTCCGCCAGCTTGCGGTGAACGTGTTCGGCGTAGATCCTTCCGGCAAAAGCGACCGCGAGGTTGGCCTTGAAGGCATCGAAGCCCTGCGGCGCTTCTGGGATTCCATCGGCGCTCCGAGCCGTTTGGCGGATTATAATATCGACGCAAGCCATATCGATGCAATGGCAGACAAGGCGATCCGTTTCGGTCCGTTCGGGAACTTCCGCAAGCTTAAGCGGGAAGATACGGTTAAAATCTACACCATGTCGCTGTAACGGAATATGAAGCTAAGCGAGACAGTAAGGAAGCGGGCAAAAAGGGCAGCGGCTAAGCCGCGCCCTTTTTTAGGATGTAAATCTAACCCGGCATACACCAATAGCGCCCCAGCATGTCACAAAGCCAAGAGAATGCTCTGTTAAGATATTTGAGTAAGCTGCTCCTGAAGCATTGCAATACTAAGGAAAATCCAGATTTTTGAAACCAAATGGCCTTTAATCACGTTTATTCTAGTAAGGATTAGCCTGGGCGGGAGGAGAAGGTATGCACACACTGTACTTAAGCTGTCTGGCGCTGGGAATTTTGTTTGCCTTCGTCAGTTTGCTGGCAGGTGATTTGATCGGGCATGCGCTTGGAGGATTGTTTGATTTTCTGTCCTTCGATGTGCTCAGCCCCTCGGTCTTGGCTGGAGGAATAACCGTTTTTGGCGGGGCGGGGATTCTGCTGACCAGATACAGCGGGCTTGAGGGCGGAGCGGTTCTTATCCTGTCTCTTCTGATATCCGCCTTTATGAGCGTGCTGCTGTATATGGGCTTTGTAAAGCCGATGGACAAAAGCGAAGTGTCCACCGGCTTCTCCATGAGCGAGCTTCCCGGCAAAATTGGCGAAATCAGCGTTCCCGTTCCCGCGCAGGGCTTCGGCGAGGTTATGGTGAAATTCGGCGCCGCGAATACCCTACATACGGCTGCAAGCTTTGACCGCCGCCCTCTGACTGCCGGAACAAAAGTAGTTGTCGTGGAGGTCAGCGAAGGCGTCGCGTTCGTATCCGAACTAGAATAACGAAGAGGAGAGGATTTGTATTGTTTGGTTTGCCTGATTTTTTATTGATTCCTGTGGTTGTCATAGCTGTCTTGATTGTTCTTGGCCTGGCCTTCTGGGCGCGTTACAGAACGGTCGGCCCTGACGAGGCGATGATTGTGACCGGCTCCTTTCTGGGCAGCAACCATATTTCCGACGATGGCTCCGGCAGGAAAATTAAGATAGTACGCGGCGGAGGGGCATTTATCTTGCCTGTATTCCAGAAAGCCGAATTCATGTCGCTGCTGTCCCATAAGCTCGATGTAACGACCCCGGAGGTCTATACCGAGCAGGGGGTCCCTGTAATTGCAGACGGCGTGGCTATCATCAAAGTGGGCAGTTCGGTGGAGGATGTCGCAACGGCGGCCGAGCAGTTTATGGGTAAGCCGATTGAATCGCTGAAGGCGGAGGCTCAGGAGGTGCTGGAAGGCCATTTGCGCGCCATTCTGGGAACGATGACGGTGGAGGAAGTATATAGAAACCGCGACCGGTTCGCCCAGGAGGTGCAGGGTGTGGCGGCACGCGATCTGAAGAAGATGGGACTCCAGATCGTTTCGTTTACGATCAAGGACGTGCGGGACAAGCACGGCTATCTGGAAGCGCTCGGGAAACCGCGGATTGCTGCCGTCAAGCGGGATGCGGAGATCGCTGAGGCGGAAGCGCTGCGCGATGCGAGAATTCAGAAGGCCAGCGCCGAGGAGCAGGGACAGAAGGCGGAGCTCTTGCGCGATACGAATATCGCGGAGGCTTCCCGCGACAATCAACTGAAGATCGCCGCGTTCAAGCGGGATCAGGACACGGCCAAGGCGGACGCCGATCAGGCCTATCATATTCAGGAAGCTCGCGCCAAGCAGACGGCGGTGGAGGAGCAGATGAAGGTCGAGCTCGTCCGCAAGATGCGGGAAATCGATCTGCAGGAGAAGGAAATCCAGATCCGCGAGAAGCAGTACGATGCGGAAGTGAAGAAGAAAGCGGAAGCGGACCGCTATGCGGTAGAGCAGGCGGCGGAAGCCGAGAAGGCGCGGAAGATGCGGGAAGCCGATGCGCAGCAGTACAGCATCGAGACGCAGGCCAAAGCGACCGCGGAGCAGAAGCGGCTCGAAGGCCAGGCCATCGCGGACGCCGAGCGCGCCAAAGGTACGGCGGACGCCGAGGTTATCCGTCTGCGCGGTCTGGCCGAAGCGGAAGCGAAGGAGAAGCTGGCCGAAGCGTTCCAGAAATTCGGTGAGGCGGCTGTACTGGACATTATCGTTAAGATGCTGCCGGAGCTGGCGGGCCGCATTGCGGAGCCGCTGTCATCCATCGATAAGTTGACGGTAGTCGATACGGGGAATGGCGAGGGCGCAGCCCGTGTCAGCAATTATGTGACCGGGCTGATGGCGACGGCACCGGAAATGCTGAAGAGCGTCTCGGGTATCGATGTGGAAGGGCTGATCAAGGGGCTGACGAAGACCGGCACGCAACCCTCT
>NZ_ASSD01000420.1 GCF_000520715.1 Paenibacillus zanthoxyli JH29 | reverse complement strand
CCCCCCCCGCCAGTATGATGTCAGAGGCCGTATTGCTTCCAAGACCCTTATCCAGGATCAGCAGATAAATCAGCGTCACGGATGTGAACAGCAATGTGCTTCCCCTGAACAGCGCAAGATGCTGCACCGATAAGACGAGCAGGCTCCAACCTCCCAGCAGCATAAGAAGGCGGCTTGCGGCGGTCATTTCAGTGATTTTGCCGGAAAGGAGAAGGAGACCGTCATGCCCCATAGTCTGGAGGAGACCATCAGGCCAAGCCGCTCCTGCGGACGACGAGCATAAATAGAACCATGACAGCGCAAAAATGGCCGCTTGGACCGGAAGCGTACGCCAAGGAGATGCCCGGAACAACCCGGTGATAAGCAGCGCTGCGGCCATTAACGCCAGAACTCCCAGCAGCCTCTCCGTCTCCGCCCCCAAATCCATCCGGTACAGTGGACGCAGCCAGTCCGCGAACAGTCCGAACAGGGACAGGGAGAACAGAGCCCGGTAGCAGAAAGACAGTGGTTCGGGAGCAGCTCCGCCTCCGTAGTCCGTTAGTGCAGCGGTCTGCCCCATCCAAACCGTCCCGTTCATACGCCGGGACCCGGCAATATGCCGCAGTGCAGACCCTTGGTGCATAGTTCTCGATTTGCCGGACCCGGCATTATGCGGTAGTGCAG
Source organism: Paenibacillus zanthoxyli JH29 (assembly GCF_000520715.1). Taxonomy (GTDB): domain Bacteria; phylum Bacillota; class Bacilli; order Paenibacillales; family Paenibacillaceae; genus Paenibacillus_AQ; species Paenibacillus_AQ zanthoxyli. Next base: position 362 of record NZ_ASSD01000420.1, on the reverse strand, counting down.
ATCCTTGATGCATAGTTCCCGATTGGCCGGACCGCCGCTTCCAAAACCGGGACAGGGACGCAGAGCCGTGGCCGCTGCGCGGTCCCCCACCGCCATTCTCCCGTCCGCTGTACTGTATATTCCGCTTGTCCAATCTCTCCCGCTTGTTGGTTCTGTCCTGCCCATCCGGGTTGTTCTGCTTTGCTTCATCCGTTCCGGACGTCATCCCAGATGAGGCTGCGGAGGAGGAAGCAACAGGCTTAACGCGCCGACGGCTTGCGGGATAATTCATCCGCTGTTCCCTCCCTGCCCCTGTAGGGCAGCGCATGCTCCAAGCAGTACAGTCCCGCTCCCAGTCTGCCCAGACTGCCGCAGATCGTCGC
>NZ_ASSD01000419.1 GCF_000520715.1 Paenibacillus zanthoxyli JH29 | reverse complement strand
GGCCTTCCGCTGGCGGAAGGCCATGCCGCCGAACTGCTAAAGCGGACGCTGGGAGTCCGGGAAGTGTACGCGCTGCCATTTCAGCCCGATCCTCTCGCAATTGGCGGTAGCCTGGAATCGGAACTTCGCCGCTTGTTCGCGGGTATCCTGAAAAAAGGAAGCGAACGGAAAAAAGGAAGCTTTTTTTCGCGTAAATGAAAAGAAATGTAAACATTTATATTTCGGAAAACGGGATTTTTATGCTAAAATTAATCGTTGTATGCCCTGCGGAATATTCATGATTTTAAATATAGATAGGAGCTTGCGGAGAATTTATGAGTTTACTTACTGTAGAAGACGTTGCCCATAATTTTGGGGACCGTCAGTTATTCAAGAATGTATCGTTCCGGCTGCTCGCAGGAGAGCATGTCGGTCTAGTTGGAGCGAATGGCGTCGGCAAATCGACGCTGATGAATATATTGACGGGCAAGCTGCTGAAGGACAGCGGCAAGGTGGAATGGACCCCGAAGGTCCGCTATGGCTATCTTGATCAGCATACCGTTCTGACGCCGGGCAAGACGATCCGCGATGTGCTGAAGGACGCGTTCTTGCCGCTGCTTGAGCTGGAACAGGAAATGATGGGCATTACCGAGAAAATGGCTGACGCCTCGCCGGAAGAGCTGGAGCTCTTGCTTGAGCAGATGGGCGAAATTCAGGAGCAGCTTGATATTGGCGACTTCTATTTGATCGACGTTAAGGTAGAGGAGATGGGCAACGGTCTCGGACTGTCCGCAATCGGACTCGACCGGGACGTGGCGAGCCTTAGCGGCGGACAACGGACAAAGGTGCTGCTGGCCAAATTGCTGCTGGAGAAACCGAACGTGCTGCTGCTTGACGAGCCGACCAACTATCTCGACGTGGAGCATATCGACTGGCTAACCAATTATTTGAAGCAGTATCCGTATGCATTCATGCTCATTTCCCATGATACGGAGTTCATGAACAAGGTCGTCGATGTCGTCTATCATCTGGAATTTGCAAAGCTGACCCGCTATACCGCCAATTACGAGAAGTTCCTGGATATGGCGTACATCAATAAGACGCAGCATATCGAAGCTTATGAGAAGCAGCAGGAATTTATCAAAAAGCAAGAGGATTTCATCCAGCGCAATAAAGCGCGGTACTCGACTTCGGGACGGGCGAAGAGCCGGGAGAAGCAGCTTGATCGTCTGGAACGGATCGACAAGCCGGAAGAAGCCGTCAAGCCTACGTTCCAGTTCAAAGAGAGCCGGGCAAGCGGTAAGACGGTATTTGAAGGCATTGACTTCGAGATCGGTTATGACCGCCCGCTGCTTCCAAACAAGCTGAACATGACGATCGAACGCGGCGATAAGATCGCCATCGTCGGCTGCAACGGAGTCGGTAAATCGACGCTGCTGAAGACGATTTTGGGCGTAATTCCGGCGCTGAGCGGGAAGACCTACCGGGGCGACTTCCTGCATCCCGCTTATTTCCAGCAGGAGGTCAAGGCCGGCAACATTACGCCGATCGACGATGTCTGGAATGAGTTCTCCAGTCTGAATCAGCATGAAGTACGGGCGCATCTGGCGCGCTGCGGCCTGAAGAACGAGCATATTACCCGTCCGCTGAACATGCTGAGCGGGGGAGAGCAGGCAAAGGTACGGCTGTGCAAACTGCTGATGCGCGAGAGCAACTGGGTTCTGTTCGACGAACCGACGAACCACCTGGATGTTGTGGCGAAGGATGAGCTGAAGCGGGCGCTCAAGGAGTATAAAGGCACCGTTCTGCTCGTTTCCCACGAACCCGATTTCTATGAAGATTGGGTAACCAAAACGTGGAACGTGGAGCAGTGGTCCACACAATCCGTCTAGCGCTCGCTAAAGCTTTTGCCCAGAATTTAAATTTAAAGTCCGGGAGACGGCGACAGGGCGCCGTGTTTCCCGGACTTTTGAATATAGAAAGGGGACATACCGGGATGGAGAATGATCAAGATAAAGAAAATACGGCTTCCTCGGCCGCTGGAAGAGAAGGGCGATACTCCCGCCAGGTGCGGTTTGCGCCGTTCGGCGCGGAAGGCCAGCGGAAGCTGGCGGAATCGAGCGTGCTCGTCGTTGGAGCGGGAGCGCTCGGAACGGGCATTGCCGAGACGCTGGTCCGCTGCGGAGCCGGACGAGTTGTCATTGCCGACCGGGATTATGTGGAATGGAGCAATCTGCAGCGCCAGCAATTGTACACGGAAGAAGATGCCGAGCGCCGCATGCCGAAAGCGGCGGCGGCCAAAGCAAGGCTGTCGGCGATTAACTCCGAAGTGACGGTGGAGAGTCATATTATGGACGTTCGCGCGGAGGAGCTGGAGGCTCTCGTACCGGGAATCGATCTCATTATGGACGGCACGGATAATTTCGATACCCGGCTCATTCTCAACGACATCGCGCAGAAGCATGGCATCCCATGGATATACGGCGCCTGTGTGGCAAGCTACGGAGTTACTTATACCTTTATTCCCGGCGAGACACCCTGCCTGAACTGCCTGCTTGGCACCGTTCCGCTGGGCGGAGACACCTGCGATACGGCGGGGATTCTGCCGCAGGCCGTACAGATGGTTACATCGAACGCAACCGCCGAGGCGCTTAAGTTGCTGGGCGGGCGCAAGGAGCAGCTCCGCCGGAAGCTGATGACATTTGACATCTGGCGAAATGAGTACCAGGAAATCGGCGTCGGAGCGGCCCGCAAGGAGCACTGCCCTTCATGCGGCAAAGATCCGGTATATCCGTATCTGTCCGCAGCGAACACGGAGCGCAGCGACGTGCTCTGCGGGCGGAATACGGTGCAGATTCGTCCTGCGGTCCGAAGCTCGATCTCGCTTCCCGACACCGCGAACAGATTGTCCAGGCTGGGACTGGGCAAGGTGGATATCAATCCTTATCTTGTCTCCTTCAATGACGGGGATTACCGGGTAGTCGTATTTGGGGACGGGAGAGCGCTAGTTCACGGAACGAATGATATATCGGCGGCAAGGAGCGTCTATCACCGGTACTTTGGATAAAAAGCAAACACGGCCATCCGCTCAGGGATGGCCGTTTTATTTTAGGGAAATCTAGACCTATGCAGCGCCGGAATTCTGTGCAGGCCTAGCCGCCGGCGGATATGGGGGATTTCCGTGGATGAGATGATGATTTGGTTCTTCCCTGAAGGGAAGGAGGGACGTGATTTTCAAGACACAACGAAGGAACGGGATAGCGAACGGGCGGTAATTGAAAGCGCGCTCCAGGATACGGGACTAACCGTAGTGGAAACTACGGATGCGGAGAGCCTTCGGGACAGCTTTGGGCAGCAGGACGCCGCGTTGCTCATAGCGGAAATCCCGGAAGTCGGGCGATGGAAAGGCTGGAATACGGTGGCAAGCCTCCGGGAGAACGGCAAATATCTCCCTGTACTGGTCATTTCCCGTCAGCAAGGCGGAGATGCGGCCGAAGCTGCATTCAAGGCGGGAGCCAACGACTATATGGCTTATCCGCTACATCCCGGCGAGCTTCGGTGCCGAATCGAGAATCTATTGACGCTGACGAGCAGGAGGCGAGCGAGCGGCACGCTTAAGCTAGATGGTCTGACGCTTGAGCCGTCCCAGCGGCGGGCGGTCCGCGACGGCAAGGACTTGAAGCTGACCGCCAAAGAATTCGCCCTCCTCTACTACTTGGTCGCCAATAGCGGCGAGATTTGCTCCCGGAAAAATATTTTGCGCCACGTATGGGGATACCATTTTCACGCTGACACCAATGTAACGGACGTGTATATCCGCCATCTCAGGTTAAAGGTGGACAAGGGCTACCGCCAGAAGCTGATTCATACGGTGCGCGGCGCCGGTTATGTAGTAAAGGCGCCGGAAATGGCGCCATATACGTAAGTTTATACGGTTGGATAGCAGGTAGCGATCAATTACAGAACGCGGCGTGCTTTCAGATACGTTCTTTTCCAGTTGCCGGAGTTCAGGTTGGAAATCGTAACACCCGGAGAGCCGTAGGTGTGCAGAATTTTTCCGCCCCCAGCGTAAACCGCTACGTGAGTAACGTTTCTGCCGTTAGCACGGCTGCCGCTGGAGAAGAACACAAGATCCCCTGCGCGGAGATCGGCTTTAGAGACGGCTCGGCCCACTTTGGATTGCTTTACCGAAGTGCGGGGCAGGTCGATGCCATATTTGCCGAAAATATATTTCATAAAAGAAGAACAGTCAAAGTATCGGGTCGTCTTTGTGGTAACGCCGAATTTATATGGGGTTCCCATATATTGTTTGCCTAAGTTGACAATTTGATCACCTTTTGCCGACACCGATGCGGCTTGCGCGGTCGGTGTTGCTTCTCCACTCGCCATGACTCCGCCAAATCCGATGGCTGTACATACCCCGACAACTAGTGCTTTTTGGATAAGTGTTGCTTTATTCATGTAATCGTACCTCCAAAGATGTTAGTCCAAGTAGATGTCTTGGCTTGTTCGTAGTATAACAGGTTTGAAACCGCCCAAAATTTGGATGGATGCGCCAAAACTCTTAGAGGGCCGGAAGTGTAAGCGTTATATTAAAATTGCATTAAAAGTTACAGAAAATTAATCTTTACAAATTCCTATCCATAGAAAAAGGCAGATAAACCCTTGTGGATAAAGGGAATCCGCCATTCGAGAATGAAGATTAAAGTTACAAAAATGACTTAAATTTTACATGCTTCAACTTAGTCGTTACTCTGAATAATAAGCAGAAGTCCGCTCAGGATCGTAACGGTTCCTGTGGGTGAGACCAGCCGGTTGCTTATTCCGAGCGATTGGCCAAGCTTAAGCGTAGCGTCGGTTAATGGATACTGAAAGCCCTCCAGTGTAATCCCGGTGACTTCCGGAGTCACGGGCAGCAGGGAAACATAAGTATAGCCCCGATCCTGTATAATGGCCTGGGAGCCGGTAATCGTGACATAATTATTGAGATCCATGGCCGAGCAGCGGATTTGGCGCTGAAGCACCCGAGTCATCATCTGGATGCTAGCCAGGGTATGATCAAGCCGTGTGCCGGTAACACCGAAGAGCAAAATGTCTTCCGGCTGCTGTTCAAGAGCAAGATCCAGGGCAAGCTCGCTGTCGGTTAAATCTTTATCAACGGGGTCGCAGGCAATCACTCTGGGAACTTGTTCTTCAATCCGCTTGAACTCTTCCGGAGAGATGGAGTCGAAATCGCCTACGGCGATATCGGGAATAACGCCATGAGTAACAAGAAAGAGCGCACCGCGATCAGCGCCGATAATGAAATCTTCTTTGTCCAATTCCCGCAAAAACTGCTTGGACAGCTCTCCGCCGGCAAAAATAACGGTTCTGCGCGCTGGCATCACAAACCTCCTTCCGCTTTGATGCATAATTTTTTGTATTCCTGACTTAGTGTATATTGATTTCGGTGAATAGATCAAATTTCTATAAAAATCGAGAGGAAGATTACATTGGAAAAGTTAAAGTGTAGAGTATATGTTCCTCATCCAAGTAAAACAGAAGGGCATCTCCACCAGATTATTACAGGTTTTATGATGCTGAAAGAACAAGGATTGATTGATCTTACTATCGAAATATCTGAATTCTGTGTATCATCAATTGTAGAGGTCGTTGTAAATGATAGCATAAAAGTAGCCTATGATATGGCAGATGGCTATCACTTTGATTTAGGTAGAGTACAAGACGTTATTAAGCGTACTGATTATTTTTTCAAGAGAAGTTTTAACGAAAATGAGCATTCTCACTATGATTTTGCGCAGAAAATTCATCCTCTTGGTTTGAATTATTTTGTTTCTATGAAAGACAATATTATGAATAAATCTTATAGAGATTTTAATGAAAAAGTAAAATGGTACATCAAAGAAATTTTAGGAAAGAATTATCACCAACAATTTTATGTAGAAAGATTTGAGTCTAAACTTATGAAATTGACCTCTAAGCCCAAGATTTTATTTATGGCAAGAACGTGGGGAAGTAGTGAAGCCCATGGTTTAGAGCAAGGTGAATATGAATATATTAATGAAACGAGAGCCACATGTATTCGTATGCTGCGTAAGGAATTTAGTGAAAACTTTACGGGTGGATTTTCAAGAAGGAAAGAGGCAATAGAGCTATACTCTGATTGTGTTCTGAATGATTCTGTCACAAAAAAAGAGAATTACATACACCTGGTTAAAAATTCAGATATATGCATATCAACAATTGGATTACATAAATCAAATGGCTGGAAGCTTGCTGAATATGTGGCTGCAAGCAAAGGTATAATAGCGGAGAAGTTATACTATGATGTTCCAGAGTTTTATGAAGGGGAAAATTATCTTGAGTTCAATACACCAGAACAATGTGTTAAACAAGTAAGAAGGCTTTATGATGACCAAGATTTGCTTATGAAAATTAAAAGTAATAATTATGATTACTACATTAATTATTTAAGACCTGACAAACTCATATTGAATACGTTACTGAAACTTTAGAGGCCCGAAAATGCTGTAATAATCAGGGGGTAGAAACTATGCTGCATGTGCTGTTTGTCTGCCTGGGGAATATTTGCCGTTCTCCAATGGCGGAGGCAGTCCTGAGGAATAAGATTGTGAAGGAAGGCTTGGAACAAAAGATATCCGTGGATTCCGCCGGTACCGGCGACTGGCATATCGGAAAACCGCCGTATGAGGGGACAAGACGAATACTGGACCTGTACGGTATCAGTTATGAAGGAATGGCCGCGAGGAGAGTGGGCAGCGAAGACTTCGGCAAATTCGACTATATCATCTGCATGGACAACTCGAACGGGGCCAACGTGCGCAAACTGCCCGGAGGACAGGATGCGAAGCTCATGTACTTTATGGATTTGCTGCCGGACGATGAGCATAAGGAAGTGCCGGACCCCTATTTTACAGGCAATTTTGAAGAAGTGTATGAACTGGTCGATGCGGGCTGCGGGGTTTTGCTGGACAAGCTGAAACAAGATCTGTCATCAAAGTAGAGAAGAGGGCTATGGTTCTCTTCCTTTGCCCTCTTATGAAAGCGTAATCATCGGGCTGATAGAATAAATTGTTAGAATTTGTTCACTATTTTGGGCATTCAAGTCCTGTTCAGATGGTTAAAAAATACAATAGCGATTCCGGCAGCTCCTTCTGCCAAAAGCCCCACAAATGGCGTCCGTCCTTCTCCCGGTAATCCACCTTGGCGCCGCGTTCCTCAAGCAGCTTCTTCGCATCCCGGTTGAGCTGCACAAAATCATAAACGCCCGTGTCGGTCTCATAATCTCTCTCCTGGAGGCCTACGACCATGTTGATCTCAAGCCGCGAAAGATCGGTTTCGTCCTCAATCCATTCCAGTGTGAGAGGATAAAATGCGCCTGAAAGGCTGAGAATGCGGGTGAATAGCTTAGGGTAACGGAGGGCAAGGTGGAGCGAGACGCTTCCCCCGAGCGAGTCTCCGGCGACAATCCGTTCGTTCGGCGAGCGGCGGACCGGATAATTTTGCTCAACATAGGGGATAATTTCTTCGGCAAAGCAGGCAAGGTACTGGTCGAACCGGGTGCCGAAAGGCGCATATTCCTGGGTCCTAACGGCAACGTTCACTTCAACCCCGACAATGATGAAAGGTTCTGCGCCTTCTTCGAGAATCAGCTTGCCCGCTATGGTGGCGATCCGGCCGAAGTTAAAAAACTCCTCCCCGTCCTGGCAGTAGACTACAGGATAGCTGAGCAGCTCGTCGTAGCCCGGAGGAAGATATATGCGCAGCTTGCGTTCCTCTTGCAGGCTTTCACTCCAAAGGGTATGTTTTACAATTGTACGTTTCAGAAAAACAGAATCATCCATGTTTCATCAGGCACCTTTCCTGTCGGATTTTGCAATGCTTGCGGCAATGAGTTAATATGAACTTTGTGGCAAAGATCATTTACACGTTAAAAAACTGCATTTCTGTTATACTAAAAATATATTCCTGTTATACATACAAAGTTTGCGTGAGTATAAATTTTATGCGTAATTCTTTGACGAAATTCACGAAACAGGTGTATAATAATTCTATAACAGAGGCAGACAATATTCAAATTGTTATTCAAATTTTTTTGCTGAGGTGAAGATAATGAGTAAAGTTCCTTACGAGGTTTATACAGAGGACGTTGAGGCTCTTACGGTCCTTTCTCCGGCTGGAGAAGTGATCAATAAAGATAAAATGCCCGCTCTTACCGATGATCAATTAAAAGAAATCGCTTACCGCATGATTTTCACCCGTACTTGGGATGACCGTGCCGTTAACCTGGGCCGCCAAGGCCGTCTCGGCTTCTACGCCCCGACTTCCGGACAGGAAGCGACAATGGTCGGCAGTGAGTTCGCTCTTGAGAAGGAAGACTTCATCTGCCCGGGCTACCGTGATATTCCGCAGCTTGTCTGGCACGGTCTGCCTCTTCATCAGGCGTTCCTGTACTCCCGCGGCCATCAGCACGGCGGTGAAATCCCTGACGATGTCAGCGTGCTGCCTCCGCAGATCATCATTGGCGCTCAGATTCTGCATGCCACCGGCATTGCCATGGGCTTTAAATTGAAGAATCAGAAGAATGTCGCCATTACCTACACCGGTGACGGAGGCTCCTCCGAAGGCGATTTCTACGAAGGTCTTAACTTTGCGGGAGCCTTCAAGCTGCCGGTCATTTTCTTTGTGCAAAATAACGGCTACGCCATCACAACGCCGTTCGCCAAGCAAACCGCTTCCAAGTCGATCGCCCATAAAGCGGTTGCTGCCGGCATTACCGGCGTGAAGGTGGACGGGATGGATATTTTTGCGGTCATTCAAGCGGTCAAGGAAGCCGCCGAGCGTGCACGTAACGGAGAAGGACCTACCCTGATTGAAGCCGTTACTTACCGTTTCCGTCCGCACTCCCTGTCCGATGACGCCAGCAAATACCGCACCAAAGAGGAAGAAGGCGAGTGGAGCGAGAAGGACCCGATCGCCCGTGTGGTTAAATATTTGGAGTCCAAAGGTCTGTGGAGCGATGAAGACACGCAGCGCGTGAAGGACGAAGCGAAGGCGAAAGTGAACGAAGAAATCAAGCTTGCGGAAAAAACCGAAAAAATGACGATCTCCGGCCTGATCGACAGCATGTTCGAAACGACGCCGAAAGACCTTGAAGAGCAAAAAGCCGATTTTGAATAAGGAGGATACTGGCTATGGCACAAATGAATATGAAAGAAGCGATTCGCGACGCGATGCGCGTCGAATTAAAACGTGATCCGAATGTCCTGGTCTTCGGCGAAGACGTCGGCCATGTAGGCGGCGTATTCCGGGCGACAGAAGGATTGCAGGGCGAGTTCGGCGAGGAGCGCGTATTCGATACGCCGCTGGCTGAATCCGCTATCGGCGGTCTTGCTGTGGGCCTTGGCGTACAAGGTTTCCGGCCGATTGCCGAGATCCAGTTCGTCGGCTTTATTTTTGAAGCGCTGGACCAAATGGTTATACAGGCGGCCCGTCTGCGCTACCGCACCGGCGGCAAATACAACGCTCCGATCGTCTTCCGCACCCCGTTTGGCGGCGGCGTCAAGGCGGCTGAGCTGCACACCGACTCCCTGGAAGGTCTGATCGCCCAGAGCCCCGGCATCAAGGTTGTCGTTCCTTCCAACCCCTATGACGCGAAGGGACTGCTGATCGCGGCTATCCGCGACAATGACCCGGTATTTTTCATGGAGCATTTGAACCTGTATCATGCTTTCCGCACAGAGGTTCCGGAAGGCGACTATACGGTTGAAATCGGCAAGGCCAACGTTGTCCGCGAAGG
>NZ_ASSD01000418.1 GCF_000520715.1 Paenibacillus zanthoxyli JH29 | reverse complement strand
GGATTCCTGATGCATCCGTTGTACCGTACTGGCAGGTGCCTCTTGCATTCTTGCACTATGAGCCGCCGTGGAGCCAAGCGCCTGTTCAACAGCCTGTTGACGAAAAAGTCGGCTATACCGCTCTTTAGGACCCACAAAACTGTAGGTCCAAACAAACCCAATATGACAACGGGAACAGGCTAAACGAAGAGAAGGCAGCACCAAGTAGCATCTTTTGCCGAAGAGATTCAGATGCCGAATCTTGCGCGGTTGATTCTGCCCATTTCGTTTCACTCCTTGTTCTGATCCGCACAAGGGACAGGGTTGCTTGTAAGCCACGGGCTCGGCCTCCAGATGAACCTCTTGGGCATTGATGAATAGCATTTTTTGAAGTTGTAGTTCTGGTAATTCAAGCAGTTGATTGATATACTGGAGTGGCATCTGTCATATCCTTTTGTTGTTTGGTAGGACTTACAACAATACAGGATTTGCAGATGTTTTTCCATTTTCATCCTCGTTTCACACTCGTATCGATTCGTCAACCACTAATTTCGGTTTTGAGCCTCTAAAATCTTTTATTATTTTCGATAACGGTTCAATTACCCCCATGTATGGATGAGGATCATAAGTACCATGAATTGCGATTACTGGACAAGTGATATTCCTTCCGTATTCAAGTAACTCCCCATTCTTTCTTAATATACTTGCCTCTCCCCATACATTTTCATAAATTTCGAAATCGATATTTACATGATTTGATTCATCAGGTATTGAATCGTAGTTATCTATCTTTGACATTAATTTCCCAAATTCACTCAAAATTCGTGCTCTGTCTACTTCTTCTTTGCTTAATTGTTCCATAATTTCATCATGCTTTATTTTATCTAAATCTGTCATTCTGCTTATTCTCGTTTGGATCATTTCCTGAACATACTTCTCTTCAAACGGTCCACTGCCTACAAGTATTAACTTATATACCAATTCTGGATAAACTGAAGAAAAGATAAAAGATAGCCAAGCCCCCCACGAATAACCAACCAAGTTAACTGGAGCAATCCCTATTTCATCAATAACTTCTTTCATTTCAGTAAGTAATTCACTTATGGATCTCTTAGTCTGAAAAGGCTCGACAACACTTATTTCAGTACATATTATTTTGGATAGTGGAGCCAATTCCCCAGCCGCTGCAGGTCCTCCGTGAATTAAAAATGTGGTATAAGGCGATGCACCATAAGTTTTATAATTCTTCATTTGATTTACATTCCTTCTTATTTATTCGGGCCTTTCAGAAAAACAGATCCAACAGCTCAGCTGGATCACGACCGGCAGCGACTCGGTAGGGTGGTGCGGGTGTATCGCCTGAATACACTTTCCCGAAATGCCTCGCAGCGACCGAGGGCCCGTCAGGCCCCCAGCGCGAATGAATGTTATTAGGCGTAATTACCTTCTATGAACCCACTTACAAATTAGCTTAATTCCCTAGCAATTCTCTAGCTGTAATATGTACTTCTTCAAGTTCTTCTCCCTTAGTTGGTTTATAAGCTATTCGCAGAATTTGTTCTTGTAGTTGTTGTCTTAATTCAATAGGTAAATGCATTGCAAAATATCTTAGGCACCATTCTTTCCAAATGTCATCATCTCCTTGGAGGACATCTTTAACATAGGGAATTACCTCTTCGGGAATTGTTAGTAACAACTTTGATATCTCAATAGCTATTGGCCAGTTTATGTCTTGTAGCCACATTAATAAATTCGGTATAAGTAATATCAATTCTTCTTTATCTAGTTTTTTTAAGGCGTTTACTCTCACGAAGTCATGTTTGTCTCTTGGTAAACGATTGAATAAATCATCCATCTTTTATAAATCCTTTCTAAACTCTTTGCAATTATTTCTGATAACGTTCTGGTATTCACGAACCCGTCAGGGTTGTCTGCAGATATAACCTCTGTGCCTTACTTCTGGAGACCAAGAGACCGTTAAGATCCCGTCGCGTGAATGTAATGTTATACGATTTTACTCTTTATTCCGTTCTTGTGTATTTATCCGGTAATAATTCATGGATTTTCCTCTTTATGTAATCGTCAGTTCCCTTTAAAATGACCTGTGTCTCTCTTCCATAATCGCTTATCAGTTCCCTACAAATTCCGCAGGGCGATACTACTTCTATCTTTTGTTCCTTTTGAGTTGGATCAGGATGTCTTACGGCTACGATCGTATCAAAATCACTTTCTCCTTCTGATATAGCTTTGCCTATTACAATCGCTTCGGCACATACGGATACCCGTCCAATATAAGCCTCTAAATGCACCGCCGAGTATATTTTCCCTGTTTTTGTTCGAATCGCTGCTCCGATGTGGTGCTTGCCATCTTTGTATAGTTTTTTTATTGTGTCCTGTGCTACCTCGATAAGTTCTAAATCTGCTTTTTCTAAAGGCATTTGGAATCCGCTCCTTGGAATATGTATCTGCATTAATGTCGTAAAACCTCTTAGCATTCACGAACCCGAGAACGTTATCTGCTGATTCCGCTTCCTCGAAAACCCTCTTGCAGACCAAGGGCAGTCAGTGCCCGCTACGTGAATACGGTGTTATACGATGCCGGGGCTTCTCGAAAAGCCAACCAAATTTCTTTATTGTAATTGTTTTTCCATAGTAATATATGAATGCTTTCTTAATGGGTAGCGTACTTCACCTATTTCTTTATATCCATTTCGTGTGTATAGTGCTTTAGCCGTTTCATTAATTTTATATACATCAATTCGTACACTTGTATATCCCTTCTCGATTGCGAAATTCTCTATATATTGTAATAAAAAATTACCTAAACCTTTACCTTGATGGCCCGGATCAACTGCAAGCCGATGAATGCAGCATGGTTTTCCCTTTTTTAACTTTTTTGAAAATTTTCAATACGGATGGTAAGTTATCCAATTGAACCAGTTGATAGGAATCCCCGGTTTCGTATAACGTTGATGTGTTCACGACGTCCCACCGACTTAGGCGACAAAGTCGCTGGGCGCGACGCGCTTAGTCGGTGCGGATGTGTTCGGCTGATTCCACTTCTCTGCTACTGCCAATTGCATCTCCGAATCCTCATCTATCTTCTGCCGGACCGAGGGCCGAATGGCCCGAAACGTGAACATGGTGTTATCAGAAGTGACTGACTTCCTTGAATTACTTTCTTTCTATTATTAGACTTTCCCAACCATCATAATTCCCGCCAGCTTCTATTGTTTTCTTAAGTAGTTCTGTTGTGATGTGATTTATCGTTTCAAATTCAACAGTACTTGTGTGTGAAATTATTAATTGAAATGGAAATTCCGATTCTTGTAGTGTTTCTTCTTCAACAATTCTATAAAAATTTGAATTGAGGTTTCTTTTAAAGTCTTCTCTACTCTTTTTTTCGAGAAAATAAATCCAATGGTTTATTTCACGAGGTATTTGAAGATTATCATTATTAGCTTTTAGTTGTTCTACTACTTCCCTATTCATTTTCCAACTGCTTCTCATACGCATCCGGATATAGAGTGTTTAAATAAAATTCCCATTTAGGATCTTCCGCAACAGAGATTTCACATTTGAGTTTTCTATATTTCGAAAGTGTTTTATTAAGCCTATTAAATAGTAATTTTTCTTGCATTGTATAATAGTAAAAAGACTTAGAGTCTGCATAAGTGATGGCACCTACTACAAAATCAAGAGCTGTCAATTGACTATCTATTTCATCTTCAACTGTACCAAGAAGTTCAGAATCTAATTTCTTTGAGAAAATGCTCCTTGATTGCATATTTACTTGTATTAATGTTTTTGCACCATCGATTGGGACATTTTGAATTATACCTAGATCTACTCTTACTAAAGTTTTGAATTTAGATATACATCCCAGTGATCAGACATATTAATTCTCCCTTTATTTTTAATAGTTACAGTCATTTCTGATAACGTCTTGCTTCTGCGACGTCCAGTACCCCCACCACTTTAAATCGTCCGCTTTCTTTCGGTGGGGGTACTGGATGTGGTGAGCGCTCTGTTTGCTCACCCTTGCGAAGAAGCTTTGTTAGGCGATTGTTGTATACGGAAATTACCACTAGCCATAAGGTAATATTTATTTTGTTAGTTAATATTTCTTTCCTAAATATAAATCCATAGTATCGTAAATATTGATTACACCGCCAAACTTATCTATTACAGTTGCTATTTCACTTTCTAATACGTTTTTAACATCCATATGTAAAGATCTGTGATCTGAGTATGTATTCAATAACGAAATATAGTCTTCTGCATGTAGCTTCCGTGTTTGACGGTAAATTTTTGTAATAACATTAGAAAAACCATATTTTCTCATAGTATCTTCATACTGCTGACAAGTTTTTTCATCAAACTCTTTCGGTGATTTGTCGCCAAAAGGCTTGTATTTTTTATATATTTTTTGAATTTCAAAGTGCATAGTATCATCTTTGCCAATAGCACTTGGATGATTCCAAAATAATGCAACTGTACCACCGTGTTTTAACAGACTATGCACTTTGGTAAAACCAATATCCTGTGGTAACCAATGAAAAGCAGTTGCAGAATATATCATATCGTATTTATTGTCATCAGTAGTAAAACTTTCAAAATCAATATTAATCACTTTAAAGTTACTAAATTGTGAAAACTTTTGTTTTGTAAACTCAGCCAATTTTTTACCAAACTCAACAGCCGTTACTTTACAGCCTGTTTTCAAAATTGGTAACGTTGCTTGACCTGTCCCTATACCTATTTCAAGTGCATTTTTTGTACTGTTTAGATCCGAATAATGGATAATATCATTAAACAACTCCGCAACATATGTCGGTCGCCATTTATCATAATTAACTACATCTTCATTAAATTTCAATCGCAAGTCCATTTGAGTTCACCTCACAAATTATTATTTTCTTTATGCTTTAAAACTAGTGCACAATTTCGCCTAACGTTTCCGCATTCACGAACCCGAGAGGCTTAAAGCGCTCCGGCACCGAGTCGAAAACTTAGCCTCGCAGGGTTGTCTTCCTGCCTCCACTTCTCCTCCTTTACTTCGGGCAGACCCAGAGCCGTTAGGCTCGCTGCGTGAATGCTATGTTATGGGATGCCCTTAACTCCTTAAGACACCACACTATAGTTTGTATAGTTTTTCATTCATTCTTTGTGTAAAAGTAAGGACCACACTGTGATTCATGGGTCTTTACATAAGTCCATTGGAAGTTCTTATCTGTTATATAAATATCGCTCTCCTTATCAAAATCTTCTGCTTTCATATTTTTCACCTCTTCGAGTAATAAAGCTTGGTCATCATGTTGAAAAAAAAGATAACACTCGGTCTTTAATTGATTGTTGAATCTATCTTTAGCTTTATTTTGAGTAGTGCTATTCAGCTTGTTATAACTAAATACGTGCCATAAAAATTGGTCCAAAAATATCTTCTTTTTAACTGATTCATGAATATGGTTTGTAAAGTTGTTTTCCCATTCGCTTCTAAGAAACGGTACCCACTGATTTATCTCAGTAACCTTAATGTTTTTTTGTTGCAGGAAATCAATTAGTGCAATCATATGTACCCCACCAATAATAATTAATCTGTTTTAAGGGTTTCGCTTAATGTTCTTGTATTCCTGAACCCAACAGGGTTGTCTACCAGCTATAACTTCCAGTCTTAGCTTCTAACAGTTCAAGGAGCGTATGCGCCGCTTCTTGGGTTAGTTTTCTTTTTCTTCAATGTTTTTCTGTACTTAATTAATTGGGATTCACCTTACGATAAAATCGATATCTCTTCAAAAAAGAAGAAAAAATAGAATAACTTGTCGTGTGAAGGAGGATTTTCTCAACCATTGTAGAACTTATTACCTAAAATATTATGATGTTGGAGGTATTTATGAGCTTAAGTCCTATTACTGAAGGATTGCCGACTGACCTTAAATCGCAAATGATGCCAAACGAAGTTGTATATTACTTTTCCTATATTGCTTTTGAAGGAGGGTGTGGCAATTCCGGCTCACGAGAAAATTATTGGATAGCTTTGACTAATAAAAGGGTAGTCTATAAAACAAAGATCATGGAGGCTAGCCAAAGCTTTGTTGAAAAAGATGGTATTCTTCCATTAGAAAAAATTTCATTCATTGAAGTGACAGAAGGACAATCATCTAAAGGCTGTGGGTGTAGTACTGCAAAAGCATTTCAACTTAGAATTAGCTCCTCTGGCGGTACTGTTGTGATTCCTATACCAACAAAAGAAAAGGGATATGAAATAAGAAAGGTTTATTCTCAGATTGCAGAGTTGACAAAAGAATGATCATTAATTGGCTACCAATACTTTTGATTAAAGCATATCAAAAATACTATAAACGTAAAAATCCGAAATGCCTACATTACCCCACTTGTTCTTCTTATGCTATTCTCGCCTTTAAAAAATATTGGTTTCTTAAAGCATTAATAAAAACCATTCAGAGAATTCGTGATTGTCATCCCTTCTCAAATAGACCTTACATAGATTATCCTTAAGTCCTGTTATCAGGACTTTTTTTTATCAATAGAACTACCTCCGTTCGCTCATTAGTAAAATGATACCATAATTTTCTTGGGCTATAATCGAAAAAAATGAGTTTTTTGGGTACAAAAAAGAGACAATCCTACTGGAATGCCTCTCTTTCCCGTATTCAAGTCCAATTTTAAACATAAAAAACCTCCCAAAGCTGCGTTTAGCAATCAACACAAGCTTAGGAGGTATGTCATCCACAACCCTAAATCGACGTTTTATGGGTTGTTAACGCTGGGTTTTCGGGGGGTGTTAATGTTCAATTTTGCCGCCGCAATCCGCAGCTCTAAATACTCGCTTTCATTCGGCTGCCGGATCGGCTAACGCTCAGATCAGCGGAGAGAAAACCCGCATCACACCAACACTCAGCAAGGCTCCTCGCTAGGTTTCCCTTCATCCGTCGCCGTGCGGAAGCTGTGTCCGCAGCCGCAAGTGGCGGTGGCGTTCGGGTTGTTGATGGTGAAGCCGCCGGTCATGCCGGATTCCTCGAAGTCGATTTCGAGGCCGTCGAGAAGGCGCAGGTTGTCTTTTTCCATAATGACCTTGAGGCCCTTCACGTCCATGTAGACGTCCTGATCGGTCTCGTTGTCGTCAAAGCCCATCGCATACGAGAAGCCGCTGCAGCCCCCGGGGTTCACGCCAAGACGAAGGAACATGTTCGGGATCTCCTGCGTGTCGCGCATGGTCTTCAGCTGCTCTGCAGCCGCATCGCTGATAGAAATCATGGTTTCCAGCCTCCTTTTCATTTTTATGGAAATCGAAATATTGTTCATATTTTTAAATAAAGTATACTTCACTCCCACCCGGTCCACAAGTTACAGATCAAGGGAAGTGAAGGAAGCGGGGCGGTTGCTCACCTGTGAAGAGGGGTTTATAATAGGAAAAGCAATGAGTTAAAATTCGAAATTTTGTCACGTACGGCAGGGTCCCAATCCACAAAATGAATTGCTGCCGCTTCGATATGTTGTTCCTGAAAACATCTGCGTCGTTTTTCAATACGTGAGAAACAGCGGGATGTTTTCTGTTATTAAATAACGGCTTTACGTCCATGCTGGCTAAGTCTCTTATCTTAAACCTTACTAGGAGGAATCATAATGTCTACTCTTATTACTCCCCACACGGATGCCAGAATGGCGGATATCATCGAAAAAGTTCGCAGCGGCGAAAGATTAACCCTGGAGGACGGCGTTTATTTATATGATAGCAGCGATCTGCTGACGATCGGCCAGCTTGCGAACGAAGCCAACCAGCGAAAAAATGGAAACAAGGTGTATTTTATCGAAAATATGAGCCTGTACTTTACCAATGTGTGCGAATCGCGCTGCGCGTTCTGCAACTTCCGCAAGGATGAGGGCGAAGAGGGAGCCTACACGCTCTCCGGCGAGGAAATGATCTCCTATGTGGAGCAGCATATTCACCCCGGCGTGCGGGAGTTCCACATTGTGGGCGGTCATAATGACCATGTTCCGTTTCAATATTATGTTGACTCCCTTCAGGCGCTGCACGACCGCTTCCCGGAAGTTACGCTGAAGGCTTATACGGCGGCGGAGATCGATTTTTTTACCCGGATTAGCGGTCTGAGCATCCGCGAAGTTCTGGAACGGCTGCAGGCAGCCGGACTTAAGACGCTGACAGGCGGCGGAGCGGAAATTCTATCCGATCAGTATCGCAAAAAAATGCGTGTCGACAAGGCAAACGTTGAGGAGTACCTGGAAGTACACCGGCAGGCGCATCAGCTCGGCATGCGAACCCATACGACGATGCTGTATGGCTCCATCGAGTCCCATGAGGACCGCGTCCGGCATATGCTGCAAATCCGCGAGCTTCAGGACGAGACGAACGGCTTCATGGTGTTCATCCCGCTGTCAATGCAGCCCAAGAGCAAGAACGCCGGCATTATGCGCCGCAATTCCGCGTATGAGGACCTCAAGACGATCGCCATCAGCCGGCTGATGCTGGACAACATCGACCATATCAAAGCTTATTTTATCAATATTGGACCGCAACTCACCCAAGTTTCGCTCAGCTTCGGCGCTTCGGACGTGCACGGGACGATTCTGAAAGAACGGATCAGCCATTCCGCGGGCGCACTGACTCCAGAGGGGATGACACGGGAAGAATTGATTTGGCTGGTAAAGGGCGCAGGCAAAATCCCTGTTGAGCGCGACACCTTCTACAACGAGATCAAGGTATACGAATAGCGATTGCACCACATACTCCTTCTTTTGAAAGGCAGGGCTGTGTGTATGAAAAAACTGCTTGTTCTCGGCGGCGGCTATGGCGGCCTCGCGCTAATCCAAAAATTGCTGGAGCAGCATCTTCCAAACGATGTGGAAATCGTCCTGATCGACCGGATGCCCTACCAGGGCATCAAGACGGAATATTATGCGCTTGCCGCCGGCACCGTCTCCGACCATGATCTTCGAATCGCCTTCCCTGTCCACCCAAGGCTCTCCGTCAAATACGGCGAAGTCGATGCCATTAATCTGGACAAACGGCTTGTCCTCCTGGCAGATGGCGAGCTTGTGCCCTATGACCTGCTCGCTATCGCTCTCGGGTGTACCGATAATTATCACGGCATCCCCGGAGCCGAGGAGCATACCTGCGGCATTCAGACGCTCTCGGATACAAGAGAAACTTACCGCCGCCTGAATGA
>NZ_ASSD01000417.1 GCF_000520715.1 Paenibacillus zanthoxyli JH29 | reverse complement strand
CTTTAAGGACCAAGCGGCAATCAGCGCTTGGGCGCGGGATGCCGCCGGCAAGGCGGCGGGACTTGGCCTGATGAAAGGCAGAAGCGCGGCGGCGTTCGTCCCGCAGGGAACGGCGACCCGGGCGGAAGCGGCTCAGGCGATTGCGAATTTGCTCAATGCCGGGAATTGATACCGGTATTTCGGGTTGAACACAAAGATGCCTCCGCAAGTGCGGGGCATCTTTGTGTTGCTTGCAGCAGCGGGAACATGCCGCTTTCAAGCCGCCAAGATAAACTTGTAGTTAATCATAAAGACGATCAGGGCTGCGGATACGAGCGAAAAGGCGATGCAGCCCGCGCCCAGCGCTCTCCGTCCGTCTTTAATGAAGAATTTGACACCGAGCCCGCAGACCAGCAGCGTAGTTGCGGCCAGTACGACGGACGAGCCTACCATGGCGAACCAGTACAATACCTCAAACAATTGAGCCATCGAAGTGCCTCCCTCTTGCGTATCCGGATAGATACTTTAAATATAAGCTATCCAGCCTCGTTTTGGAAGCGATTTACTTTTTATCGCCCTGCTGGCCGT
>NZ_ASSD01000416.1 GCF_000520715.1 Paenibacillus zanthoxyli JH29 | reverse complement strand
TGCAATCAATTGTTTGCGATCGAGCGAGAACTGAAGGAAATGGCGCCGAAAGAACGAGAGACCGTCCGAATGGAGCGCAGCCGTCCGATTCTGGATGCTTTTTCGGCATGGCTGCGTCAGCAAAGATCCCGGGTCCTGCCGAAAAGCGCGCTGGGCCAAGCGATCACCTACAGCCTGAATCAGTGGGAGAAGTTGACTGCCTTCCTGAAGGACGGGCGACTGGAGATCGACAATAACCGCAGCGAACGGGCCATCAAGCCGTTTGTGATTGGGCGAAAGAACTGGCTGTTTGCGAACACTCCACGCGGAGCCAAGGCCAGTGCGGTAATCTACAGCGTAATGGAAACAGCGAGAAAACGGGCTGAATCCGTTCCAGTACTTGAAGTTTCTGTTCGAACAGCTTCCACAGCTCGCCGATCCCAAGGATGCGGAAGCTCTGGACATGCTGCTGCCTTGGTCACCTACGCTCCCGCTGAACTGCCGGGTATATCAATCTTAACTTCATCTGCTCTGAGCCCTCATCTTGATGACAAGGTGTGGGCTATTTGACGCTTAC
>NZ_ASSD01000415.1 GCF_000520715.1 Paenibacillus zanthoxyli JH29 | reverse complement strand
CGCCGCCAGCCGTACCGGATAGCTCAGTTCCCGCCTGGGGATCGAGCAGCTTATTCATGTCCTCTCCCGTAATCCCGCTTGATGAGGAGCCTTTTAGCAGCTGGTCGATCCGCAGGTTCAGCCATGAACCGAACACGGCTACCCCGACCGTCTGCCCCAATGAGCGGGTGAACGTGTTTAGCGCCGTCGAAGCGCCGCGCATGCTGTGCCCCACAGAAGACTGGGCGATAATCGTAAAGACGGTCGAGCAGTATCCAAAGCCTATGCCGCACAGCAGCATCAGGGCAAGCAAAGGCAAGGGGGGCGAGCCTTGAGACAGCAGTGTAAGGCCGAAGGCTCCGGCGAAGATCAGCGCCAGACCCAACATCGCCGTTCGGCGTGAGCCCGCACGCAGGATTAGGCGTCCGCCTGCGACGGAGCCGAATATCCAGCCGACCGACAGCGGAGCAATCAACAGGCCGGACAATGCCGCGCTGCCACCGTTGACCCCCTGCACCCAAAGCGGCACATATGTAGCCAGCCCGATAACCAGCGTGCTGATTAACAGGTTGGAGCCCGTCGAGAAGGCAATGTTGCGGACCCGGAACAGGCTAAGCGGCAGCATCGGCTCCGGGACGCGCCGTTCCACCGCCCAGAAAGCGGCCAGCAGCAGTACGGATGCCGCAAGCGTGGCGATCAGCAGCGGCGAATTCCATGGGAAATTCTGTCCGCCGGTGGATAAGCCGAACAGCAATGCGCCCATGCCTGCGGCGAACAGCAGCGCTCCGAATATATCGATCTCCGTCTTGCGGCGTATCCGGTCCTCCTTCAAGTACCGGGCGATAAAGGCAATCGCCAGCAGACCAAAGGGCAGATTGAAGACAAAAATCCAGCGCCAGCTCAAATAATCGACCACATAACCGCCCAGCAGCGGGCCGACCAGCGAAGAAATCCCCCATACCGAGCTCAGCATACCCTGAGTTTTGGCCCGCTCCTCGATGCTGTAAATATCCCCGATGATCGTGAATGTCATTGGAATCAGAGCTCCCGCTCCTACCCCCTGCAGCGCGCGAAAGACCACAAGCTGCTCCATACTCTGAGACACAGCGCACAGCACCGAACCGGCAAGAAATACGGCAGCACCCCCTAAGAATACGGGCTTCCGGCCGAACAGATCGCTGACCTTGCCAAAAATCGGTGTGGTTACCGCCATTGCCAGCAAATAAGCGGTAAAGATCCAGCTGAGCCACTGCATGCCTGCAAAATCACCGGCTATGGCCGGCCCGGCAGGCCCGGTAACGGTGCCTTCAATCGCGGCCAGAAAGGTCGCCAGCAGCACCCCTGTCAAGATCAGCCCGCGTTCAGATGTTCCTCGCAGCATCATGTACGATTATCCTTCTCTCTCTAGGGTTATCAAATCGCGCCAATCCCGGCGCAGCAGCGCATATAAATCCACGTCCTGAAACCCGGACGGTGTATGGCGGTACTCGCGGAGTGTTCCCTCCCTGCTGAACC
>NZ_ASSD01000414.1 GCF_000520715.1 Paenibacillus zanthoxyli JH29 | reverse complement strand
GATAGAGGCAGACCAGGGGAACTGAAACATCTAAGTACCCTGAGGAAGAGAAAACAAGAGTGATTCCGTCAGTAGCGGCGAGCGAACGCGGAACAGCCTAAACCGAAGAGCTTGCTCTTCGGGGTTGTGGGACGTCTTACATGGAGTTACAAAGGAACGGTTTAAGTGAAGAGGTCTGGAAAGGCCCGCTAGAAGAGGTAAAAGCCCTGTAGCTGAAAAGTCGTTCCCTCCAAGACGGATCCCGAGTAGTGCGGGGCACGTGAAACCCCGTATGAATCCGGCAGGACCATCTGCCAAGGCTAAATACTCCCTGGCGACCGATAGTGAAACAGTACCGTGAGGGAAAGGTGAAAAGCACCCCGGAAGGGGAGTGAAACAGGTCCTGAAACCGTGTGCTTACAAGAAGTCAGAGCCCATTTTAGGGGTGATGGCGTGCCTTTTGTAGAATGAACCGGCGAGTTACGTTTAACGTGCAAGGTTAAGGCGAGGAGCCGGAGCCGCAGCGAAAGCGAGTCTGAATAGGGCGAATAAGTACGTGGGCGTAGACCCGAAACCGGG
>NZ_ASSD01000413.1 GCF_000520715.1 Paenibacillus zanthoxyli JH29 | reverse complement strand
TGGGATGACTCCAGTTTAATTAAGGGGCCTAGGAGAAAGGACAAAAAGGTGGTCCGATTACCGATTAGATACTTTCTAGCTGCCCATTGGGACTACTTATGTCAACAACACTAAGAAGCCAAAAAATATTGAATATAGCAGAGACTATAACGCTGGTTAATCCATTTTTTAAAGAAAGAGCCACAAGTTGGCTCTTTCTTTAATTTACCCCCGACTCTCTATCAGTCGATGGCCATCCCTGGTACGTGATCGCCCGGCAAACGATTCGGCCAGCAACCGGAAAAGCCCGAAAAAATGGGAATTGACCTCTAGTAAATTATTGTATATATTTGGAATAATATGGAGAGCAGCGTACTGGGGTACGTCTTTGACTCCTAATGAGTAATGTGAAGGGATTCGCTTGGAAGATGAAATTTATTTGTTATCAGAAAACAACCATCCATTAGACAAGGCTTTTGAATTATTCAGATCAAGTTATAAGCAATGCAATTGGGAAGATGCTGACCGTATTGCGAATCACATGCATGCCTTGGCCGATAGTCTGTACAAAACTCAGCTAAAACAAGCTAACGTTTTTCCCGGGCTTCAGCTCCCATTAAAACGGCCGCTTGTGTTTTACATCGGTTATAGTTTTTTGGCCAAGTCGGTCGTTAACCAGAAGCAAGGGCATTATGATGCAGCTAGAGAGTACATAGACAAGTATGCCAACTTAGATGGGTTTGTTGGTCAGGACCAAGAGGGTCAACAAGAAGTTCAGCGATTTAAAGTTTTCGCGAGAGCGAATTCCTACGCCATTGATCTATTATCAGGAAAACTTGAAGTTTTGGATGAATATAATGATTTTATTAATAATAACGAGGAAGAAATACTGCCAGGCTTAATCACAATGTTAGAAGCAGCCAATCTAAATAAGTGGAATATCGAACCACTACTTGATACTTACATTCCGCATGAATTAGATACTTTCTTTAGCTATGAAGACACCGGAAACCGTGTGTATTATATCAAATTGCTTCACCAGCTATCCATTTACCACTTGAATCAACAGCGGTTTTCGGATGCCATAAATTATATGCTTGATTATTTATCATCAGCCACTAAAATGAATGTATCCAGGGAAATTATTACAAGTATTGCAATGTATGAGACTGTACGTGCATATGCAACTCTGGAACAGCAAAGCATGTACGAAAAAATTTTAAAAGGAGTGCTTTCTAATGAAAAAAACATTAACAGCAATGTTCATAGTCGTAACATTTCTTAGTATTGTAGTCCCTTTTTCCTCGACAACGACGGCTGATAACACCGTAGTTGCATTTAATCATGGGGTGAATGGCTAGATTCGTCCTCTACAAAAAAAGAAAGGCGGGAACGCATCCCCGCCCTTTCTTGTTACTGAACCGCTTCTTTAATCGGCTCTACAGCCTGGTTAACCAACGGGTTCCGGCTGATCAGATTGCCCGCCTGATTGCCTACAACCCGGCCCACCCGGTCGCCCAGTACGCCGCCAAGCACCGCCCCAACGACGGTACCCACACCGGGCAGCACCGTACTACCGAGCACCGCTCCGTACTCCACTCCGGCCATTACTCCAACTGCTCCGGTCACATTTTCCACCGTGTGCGCCGTATAATCCTTCTTGCCCAACTGCCCCTGCTGCAAGCTCTTGGTGTCCTGAAGCTGCGACATGCCTCCAGCAAGAAGGCCTGCCCATAGCGATCCGCCTTGGAACATAGGAAAGCCCTCCATTCATTTAATTACCGCATTTAGCGGTCCCATCAGATTGTGTCCAAAACACTTATTAGTTATCAGCTGGATTCTTGGAAATTGTCTCCTCATTTCGAGCAGTTAGCGACTGAAGCCTGCTTTGCGCCGCGGAACCCGTATCCTTCGCCATCTCGGTTAAGTCAAGGACGGTCTCCGTCCCCCTGACCGCCCATCTCCTTACGGTTTTTCGAGCTTCCGGCGATAATGCCAACCATAATGCCGCAGCGCCCAATATCAAACCCACACGTGATTTTATCATGAGAACCCTCCAAAAAAGGATTAACTTAAGCAAATAAGATTATCTCTCAAAGCACGGGGTTTTATGCGTAAAGCTCCTTTAATCCGGTGCATAACCTAATTTAAATTGCAAATACTACTTTTTGCGATAAAAATGCAGTAAATCCCCCTAAAAGGAGCAATTTCATGTCGATTACCGCTCATACCAGCAGGGTTATCCGCTTTTTGCCGGGGCGTATTCGCCTGGAATTTGCGGGTCTGCTGCACAGTAAGCCAACAGAACTGGCTTTGCGTCAGGACCTGGCGCTCCTGGCGGGTGTCACTAAAGCCGAAGCATCCGCGATAACCGGCCGAATTCTCGTTGTATATGACGAACGGCAAACTTCCGGGCGCCAGCTGCTGCATCAACTGGAGCTGCTGGAGAGCAAGTATGGCGGTCATAATAAAAAAGAAGCTAACCTCCAATCCTGCCAGGGTGCGCCTGAACATGCAGCTGCCGAGCGTGAGGAATGCGCTGAAACAGCTGCCTCTTTGGAGACATCGCGGCTGCCGCAGCAGCCTTCTGTGGATGCGAATTCCTTTCAGAATTCAAAGGCTTTGTCCCAACCGCCAGAAACAAAGCTGGCCCCAGTCTATCCGCGATCCGCTTCGCCGCCAGGCGTCCCCCTTCCGCTGGCGATTGCGATGGGCGGACTTCTGGTGCTTGGAACCAAGCAGTTGATATTCGGCAAGTCTGCATTGGCCGCTAGTCCGGTTCCCTTCTACATGTCCGGGCTGGTCGCCGCCGTTACCGGGTACCCTTATCTTCGGAGGGGCTTTAATCGTCTCGCCAAGCAAGGCAAGTTCAGTTCCGAC
Source organism: Paenibacillus zanthoxyli JH29 (assembly GCF_000520715.1). Lineage (GTDB taxonomy): Bacteria > Bacillota > Bacilli > Paenibacillales > Paenibacillaceae > Paenibacillus_AQ > Paenibacillus_AQ zanthoxyli. The sequence goes on along the minus strand of NZ_ASSD01000413.1, from coordinate 1,281 downwards.
CTGATTCTCGGCACCGCCGCGTTAGGACTAGCGCTCGTCCGGGAAAATCTCGTCGTGCTGGGTGCATCAAGCATTCTTCAATATGTAAATTGGAAACGGAGCCGGATCGGGCTGGAAGATATGGAAACACCCCCGCTGTCTCCCGAAATTCAAGCCTACAGCGAGCGTGCCGGACGCTTAGGGTTAGCAGCCGCAGCGGGCGCCTGGCTCTTTACCCGCAGTCCTTTGCGGGCCATTGCAGTGCTGCTCGCCGCAAATCCAAGGCCGGCGACGATTCCGGTGAAGACGGCCTGGCAGCAGGCGGAGCTTTACTCCAAAGAAGCGGATTCGGGTCTTCCCCAAGGAGAATCGATTGCGCATTTGGCCCAAACCGGCACGCTGCTGCTGGAAGACACATCTCTTCTTGTGCAGACGAATATTCAGGAGACGGAATGTGTGTCACATGAGGAAGACCCGGACAAGATCATTTGTCTGACAGCAGGGTTGATGAAAAAAACCGAGCATCCGTGGAAAGACGAAGTACTGCAGAAGGCAAAGCAAACATGCCGTACGATACGCTCGGCCTTTCACGTCGCCGAAGAGGAAGACGGAATTAGCGGCCTGATCAGCAATACATCTTATGCCATCGGCAATCTTGGCTTTTGCAAGCGGCACGGAGTTGCCTTCGAGCAGTATTACCTTGAGGCTAAACGGATGGAAAATAAAGGCTGTGAGGTGCTGTTCCTGGCGAAGCAAATCAGCGGGAATTGGATAAGCCAAGGACTGATCTATCGCGGTCAGCAGCTTATCCCCGGGCGGAAGGCGCTGCTCACGCGGGCGCGGCAGCAGGGTATTCAGACCGCCGTGCTGGAGGATAGCTCCGGCATTGGCCGGGAAGCGCTGGTCCGGCTCGGCCTGCACACGGATTGGCTGGACACTCCGATCAGTGAAGCGGTGGAGCGCATCGCAGGGCTTCATGACCAAGGAATCCGTGTGCTCCTTGTGAGCGAGTCTTCCGGCGAGTACAGCCGCTATTTAATGGAAGCCGGCGTCCCCGGCACCTCATTCGATCAGCTTGAGCGGGTACTGGACGCCAAACTATCCGCTCACAAGCTGGAGAATACGATTCATGAGCACTTCCAAATTACGAGGAAATGGAATGTATTCGGAGCTCTGCTGGCCGCCTTTGGCGTACTGAGCGCCCCAATTGCAAATTTGGCTAGCGACGCCCTGTCGCTGATCTTTCTTTCCCGCACGCAAAAACTAGCTCAGCAAGCATTTCCCGCTGACACAGGCAGTGCC
>NZ_ASSD01000412.1 GCF_000520715.1 Paenibacillus zanthoxyli JH29 | reverse complement strand
AAAACCCCCCGCCAATAACCGCGACAAACGGTTAATGAACGGTGCTTCCGTTACTATTCCTATAATTCACAGTCATACTAGCATATTAATTGGGACACGGCAATATTTAAAAATCGAGATAATTGAGTCGGCCATCTTATTCAGTCTCCCTAGCAAGCGAACGTACAACGTGAAGGGGGGCACACTACAAAAATCGCTCCCGGATCTCCGGCGTAGGCACAAGACACTGATCATCGCGGCCGAACCAGCGGTAGCGGTTCTTGGCTACGTACCGGTACAGCCTGTTGCGCAGCGGAGCCGGTACGGCAATAAGCAGATAAGCGACCGGCCAGGGAAAGCGAAGCCTGCGCAGAATACGTAGAGCAGCAGCCGATTCCGTATAATATTTGCCCTTCTCTATAAGCACTACCGTATCCAGCCGATGAGCGTTCAGTCCGCCCTTTTCCAACAGCCGCTGCCCGACATCACTCTGAAGCGCCGCGAAACGAAAACGTCCTTCGGGATCACGGGGAATAATAAAGGTCGTGAGCCACCCGCACAAGTGACAAACACCGTCGATCAGAACGATGGATGCCCCGCCGGTATCAACGGATTTTTGGGGCGCTGCCGCCTCTGCCCGCTTTTTCGTATCCGATGATACATTCGCCTTTTTCTGCTTCTCCGTCTTTCCTTGTTCTTCCGGCATCTCCCGCTCGGTGGATTGCCCGCTTCTCACATCAGCCATCCGGCTCCTCTCCTTCCTTCATATTCTATCTTGCCCCGTTTTACGGCAAAACAAAAACGCGGGAATTTTCCCGCGCCTCCAGGTTCCTGTTCGCTACCGTTACTCGGCAGTGGTCTTTTCAATCCAGTTGTCACCGATCATTTGATCTTCCAAGTCTCCGGTGAATGCCTCCATGCACTTACAAATAAAGTCTTTACGGCAAATCGGGCAGGGAGTCTTGAGAAGTCGGCTGATGTTGGTCATTCTCCATTCAGGAAACCGATGGTAAAACGCGCGGCATTCCGTTCCGTCAGCAAGCTTAATTATAAATTCATACAGCCCTTCCTTGTCGTTGCTGCTGGCCTTCGTCACGTTCGTGATTACCGGTTTATAAGACATGTTCATCACCTGTTATTTTAAATTTTGGCTGATCCAATGTGTAAATGACCGTATGTTCAGATACTTAGACATCTTAAAGAATTTTAGGGGGGATGTCAACCAAACGGAGAAGGAGTTTGAAGCCGAGATTAATGAAGGAAAAAATCGGGATTATCGGCCTGTGATTAAAATCTCCCGGAACGCTATGGCTATGAACGCGAAAATCGCTGTCTTTTTCGATCTAATTATGTCTAATTATATATAAAAATAATGAATATATGCTAAATGTCATAACAATATTTATCCTTTTATATCAAAATGTAAAAAACTTAAGCTTTCAATTTGGTTTCGGAAAAATTCAGAAAAAAGGAGGCTGAAGGATGAACGCAAAAATGACACAAACTTCCGAAAGGTTGGGTCAAACGACGAATTCCTCCGGCAAACGCAGACGGGTGATTCGGATCGTTCTGACCGCCGGGCTGCCGATTGCCGTGCTGCTCCTCTCTTTTACGCTCGGACGTTACAGCGTCTCGCTGTCCCAGATGGCGGATATCTTCCGGGCCCGCCTGCTCGGACTGCCCGACCCGGGACCGGATTCCGTAAGCACCGTCCTGTTCAATGTGCGCATTCCGCGAATCGCCGCCGCCCTGCTCGTCGGCGGGGCCTTGGCTGCCGCCGGAGCTTCGTACCAGGGCTTGTTCCGTAATCCGATGGTGTCGCCGGATATTCTGGGCGCCTCCGCCGGGGCGGGATTCGGCGCAGCGCTTGCGATGCTGCTGTCGCTTGGCCCGGGAGGCATTCAACTGCTGTCCTTCCTGCTCGGTATTGGAGCGGTGGCGCTGACCTACTCCATCGGATCGCTTGTCAGCCGCAGAGGGGGGGCGGTGCTTTCCCTGGTGCTGACCGGGATCGTTATTTCCACCGTGTTCGGATCGTTCACCTCGATTATTAAGCTGGCTGCCGATCCCGACAACAAGCTTCCCTCCATCACCTTTTGGCTGATGGGCGGCTTGTCTCTAGTCGGACTGGATGATTTGGCAATCCTTGCCCCGCTCGTATTCATCGGTTTGATACCGCTTCTTCTGCTGCGCTGGAAACTGAACGTACTCTCTTTTGGCGAGGAGGAGGCCCAATCGCTTGGTGTCAATACGGCCAGAATCCGTATCGCTACCATCATCTGCTCCACCCTGCTGACCGCCGCCGCTGTATCCGTTAGCGGCATGATCGGCTGGGTAGGTCTAATCGTGCCCCATCTCTCGCGGATGGTTGTCGGGCCAAACTACAAAGTGCTGCTGCCCGTCTCCGCCCTATATGGCGCGACCTATCTGCTGCTTGTCGATGATATTGCCCGCAGCGCACTCACTATGGAAATTCCGCTTGGAATCCTGACTTCCCTGATCGGGGCTCCCTTTTTCATTGTGCTGCTCCTTACTGGAAAAAGGGGGTGGGACTAATGCTGGAAATCGAGAATCTCTCCTGCGGTTATGGCAGTCAGCCGATTGTTAAGGAGGTTTCCTTTTCGGTTCAGGCCGGGGAGATTATGTGTCTGCTCGGTCCCAATGGCGCAGGCAAAACAACATTGTTTAAGACCTTGCTGTCTTTTCTGAAACCCTTAGGGGGAACAGTCAAAATTAAAGGGCAGAGCACCGAAGGATGGTCCAGACAAATGCTGGCCCGTTCCATTGGCTACGTCCCTCAAGCGCACGGCGCCCCTTTTCCATTCAGCGTCATCGATGTGGTCATCATGGGCCGCACCGCCCACCTTGGGCTGTTCGTCTCACCGAGCTCCAAAGACCGGAGCATTGCCGATGAGGCTCTGCAAATGCTTCAGATCACTTATCTGCGGGATCGAGTATATACGGAGCTGAGCGGAGGAGAGCGGCAGATGGTCCTGATCGCCCGGGCGCTGGCGCAGCAGCCGGACATCTTGATAATGGACGAGCCGACATCCAACCTGGACTTCGGCAACCAGATCCGAATGCTGGAACAAATCCGGCGGCTCAGCAACCGGGGAATGACGGTAGTTATGACGTCGCATTTTCCGGATCACGCCTTTTTATGCTCAGACAGGGTGGTGCTCTTGCGCCGCGGGCTTCCTTTCCTGGCAGGGTCTGTGAAGGAGGTGGTAACATCCGAAAATTTGAAATCCGCCTACGGCATCGATGTCGAGATTGCGGAACTTACCGCCGCCACAGGACAGAAAGTGAAGACATGCGTTCCGCTTATGCGGACGGGAAGTCAAAGGCTTGAGGAGTTGTCTTAACCAAACTTTACCAATCCAAGCTATAGGAGGTACTATCATGCAAAGAAGATTCAAGAAAAAAAGCTTATTGGCGCTCATACTATCGGTTGCATTAATCCTGGTCCTAGCAGGATGCGGAAGCAATAATACAAATGGAAACACCGGAACCGCAGCATCCCCGGCAGCCTCTCCGCAGGCGACCTCCCCGACGACAACCGATGCGGGCAAGACCATTACGGACACCGACGGACGTCAGGTGACAGTTCCCTCGCAAATCAATACGATTGCTGACGCTTGGCCTGCTCATAATGAAGTTGTGACCATTCTTGGAGCCGGCGGCAAAATCGTGTCCACCATCTCTACGCCCAAGTCGGTCCCTTGGCTGTACAAAGTTAATCCGCAAATGAAAAATGCCGTGACCGCCTTCACCAAATCCGAAGCGCAGATGGAAGAGGTGCTGAAGAACAAGCCTGACATCGCCTTTGCATCAACCGGTTCTCCGCTGATTCAGCCTCTGGAGAATGCCGGAATTCCTACAGTAACATTGAACTTTACGAATTTCGACGAGATGAAGGAATGTTTCCGGCTGACGGGGGATATTCTCGGGGAAGATGCGCGTACCCGGGCCGATTCCTTTATCAGCTATCTCGATGGCAAGCTCGAACAGATAACGGCTGTAACGTTCAAAATTCCCGAGTCGGATAAGCCTAAGGTGCTGCATATTCAGTCCCTGTCGCCGCTTCAGGTTGACGGTAAGGACACGATGATCCAGAACTGGATTGAAGTAGCTGGCGGCGTCAATGCCGCTCAAGAGATTAGCGGCAACATGAAGCCGGTAAGTCTGGAGCAGATTGTTGCCTGGAATCCGGATTATATTATGATCGGCAGCGGCCTGACGGATACCGACCACATCATGGACGATCCCGCATGGAAGACGGTGAATGCCGTTAAGAACGGCCATGTCTATAACAACCCGAGCGGCGCATTCCTCTGGGACCGTTACGGCGCAGAAGCCGCGCTGCAAATCCAATGGGCGGCCAAAACGCTGCACCCTGATCTGTTTCCCGACCTGAACATCGTCCAAGAAACCGTAAGCTTCTACAAGCAGTTCCTGAATTACGATCTCACCAATGACGAAGCGCAGCTAATCATTGACAGCAAACCGCCGGTAGAGTAATAACGGTTTAACTTCAGTCGTTCAGAAAATCACAGAAGACCCGTTTTCGCATTATTAGTGCGGTAACGGGTCTCTATTATTTATGCAATAATTTCGGCTGTCCGCATAGCTAAAAGTTACTGATGGCTCATTTCCAGCACGTTCAGCTCCACCTCGATATTTCCCCTCGTTGCTTTGGAGTACGGACAGAAATCATGGGCTTTTTTCGCCAAATCCTTCGCTTTGTCATGGTCAACACCCGACATTTTTACATCAAGCCGTACGGACAGCTTGAATCCTCCGTCGCTCTCATCTTTGCCGATGGATACGTTCGACGTAACCTCCACATCCTGAAGCTTGACGCCTTCCTTACGGGAAATAAAGGCCAGCGCGCTTTCATAGCAGGCGCCGTACCCCGCAGCAAACAGCTGCTCGGGATTCGTGCCCGTTCCTCCTGAACCGCCCAGCTCTTTAGGCATGCTGAGATTATGCTTCAATGCGCCGTCAGAGGATTCAAATGAGCCTTCACGTCCGCCGCGAACCGTTGCAGTAGCCGTATATAATGCTTTCATAATATCGTCTCCTTTATCATCCAATTTTCACCCTGTCACTACCTTTAATTAAACTTGAGGCGCGATTTGAAACGAGAAATTGCAAAAAATTTTAATTTTTCTTCAAAGGACTTGATTGTGATTCTAAATTGTTTAAAATTAAATTGTGATAAATATATTATAGTTTAGAGGAGGACCCCATTCATGAGCGTTTATGATTTCAATGCTAGTACTCTGCGCGGTCAGGATGAATCGTTATCCAAGTATAAAGGCAAGGTGCTGCTTATTGTGAACACGGCCAGCAAGTGCGGCTTCACTCCTCAATACAAAGGTCTCCAAGAGGTTTACGAAAAATTCAAAGACCGCGGCTTTGAAGTACTCGGCTTTCCCAGCAACCAGTTTGCGGCGCAGGAGCCCGGCAGCAGTGAGGAAATCCAGGAGTTCTGCCAGCTCAACTACGGTGTCTCTTTTCCAATGTATGAAAAAATCGATGTTAACGGCGACAACGCCCATCCGTTATACAAATATTTAACGAAGGAGGCTCCCGGCGCGCTCGGCTCCAAAAGCATAAAGTGGAATTTCACTAAGTTCCTGGTTGACCGTGAAGGACGTGTGCTGAAACGCTTTGCCCCAACGACGACGCCCGAAAGCATCGAAGATGAAATTAAGACTCTGCTGGATTGAATAACGGTACAGCCAGTATCCCCTCGGGAAAAAGAAAAAAGGATTGCGCAGCATCATAAATTCTGCACAATCCTTTTCGTCTGCATTCGTTCCGAAAGGCACTCCCCCGGTTAGTGCATGACCTGTCCGCCCGTTACGTTAATGGATTGTCCCGTCATGTAAGACGCCTTGTCGGAAGCGTAAAAGATAACGGCATTGGCGATATCGTCATACGTGCAGCCACGCTTCAGCGGCACTTTATCCGTATATACCTGCTCCACCTCTTCCGGTTTGATGCCAAGCTTTTGGGCATATTGGGGAATAAGGCTCTGGAACATCGGCGATTTCAGCAGATTGCCCGGCATAATCGAGTTGACACGGATATTGTGCTCCGCCAGATCAAGCGCCAGACTTTGCGTCAGCCCCACCCCTCCGAATTTGGAGGCGGAATAGGCCGAATTATGCTTGCTGCCGACCTTCCCAGATTTCGAATTGATTTGGATGATATTTCCCCCGCCCTGCCCAATCATGACTCGCGACACTTCTCTTGCACACAAAAAGTATCCGGTGAGATTCACGTCGACGGTTAAATTCCAATCTTCCAGGCCAAAGTCGGTAATTTTTCGGCTCTTAGCGACACCCGCCACATAAACCAGCAGATCAATGCGCCCAAAAGCTCCCGTTGCCTTATTCACCATCTCAATTACTTCGTGTTCATGAATGAAATTCACCGCTATACCCAGCGCTTTTTGTCCATGGTGTTCCTCAACGGTCCGGGCTACGCTCTCCGCCTGTTCACCGTTTAAATCAGCTACTACAATATCATAACCTTCGTCCGCGAGACGATAGCAAAGCGCTTCTCCCAAACTTTGGCCTCCGCCGGCAATTATTGCTACTTTACGTTGACTCATATCTCTTAGCACTCCTTTATCGATCTTTTTATTTTCTAATAATTTTTATTTCGCCGCCGATTCCCGGTTTATGAAAATCCTTGTTCTCCAAATACAGCGTGCCGGGCAACCCTTCCGTTTCTCTTCCGTCAAACTGAAGAGTGATATGCCCGAGCAGCTTTAAATTTCTGGCCACTTTGCTTCCGACCGAAGTGATCGTATACTCGACGCCATCCAGGAGCAGAACATCTCCCTTTTCGATTTCGCCTTCCACATCGTTTACATGGATCAGAAGACAATAATCCGCTACATCCGAAGGCGCGTTCTCACCGAACAGCACAAAGATTTTATCTTCAATAAAATCAAACACCGACGAACCGATCTGCGTAATCCGGGTTTGATAAACAGTTTGCATAACAAAGTCCTCCATTCAGATCATTAGCTGTACAGGCCGAAGCTGGCTAACCAAGCGATAAAGACCGTGGGGGCCCCGGTAAGAAACCGGCCGTACAATACGGCTGGCACACCTACCTCGATCGTCTCCACCTCGGCCTCCGCCAGCCCCAGTCCCACGGGAACGAAATCGGCGGCAGCCTGGGAATTAATGGCGAACAGCGCAGGCAGCGCCAGATGCGGCGGGATATTTCCTTTACCGATTTCCACTCCGATCAGGGTGCCGACAACTTGCGCGATGACCGAACCCGGTCCCAAAAAAGGAGACAGCAACGGAAATGAGCATACCAGCGAGATCAGGAGCAAGCCAGGCAGCGAGCCCGCGAACGGCGAGAGAAATTTGGCGAATACATCGCCGATTCCAGAGGCGTTAATAATGCCGATCAGCATCGCCACAAAAGCCATGAATGGCAGAATAGTTCGGATGACCGTATCTATCGCTTCCCGTCCCGCCTGATAGAATACGCTTACAATGGAGCCCATTGCCATGCCGACCCGTGCCAGCAAGCCTTTCGGCTTTTGCTGTTCACTTATTTTTTGGTTTGCGCTATACTTAGGTTGAGTTTTTATTTCTGCATCACTTTTTTCGGGCTGGGCTGTATGGGGTGTTGCAGCACCTTCATACGGCTCAATGTCCGGAACCTTCACTCCGGATACATAGATATCCTCGGTAATATGCTTTGCCAGCGGTCCGCTTTTCCCCGTTGGAAGCACATTAATGGTCATAATGCCCTTTTGCGGATACACGCCGCAGCGCAGTGTCCCTCCGCAGTCGATGATCACGCAGGCGATTTCCTTTTCAGGCACGCTTGTTTTAAAGCCGTCTACCAGTTCGGCCCCGGTAAGCTCCGCGATGTGGTCAGCAATATCCGGTTTCGTCCCCCCCGTTATGTAGACCACCTTGTTTTTTTCCTCAGTCGGCCTGATAATGAGCGGACCACCAAACCCGCCTGTTCCCGCTTTGATAATAACCGCATTGTATTGACTCAAGTTTCCCACCTCCTACAAATTAACGGTTTCTTTCAGTTTTACTTTCTGCTGTTTCTCGACGATGGAAGTGGTAAGATCGGTTACCCAGCCTCTAAAAAAGTTCGTTACAATCCCTACCAGGAAGTACCGCAGCGCCAGCTCCGTCGTGTTGAGTCCCAGTGTAGTGATGCCAGCCGCGATTCCCAGGAATACGAACAGTTCTCCGGGATTCACATGCGGGAACAATCCATTATGCGTGTGGCAGGAATAAGAGGCGGCGGCATAGTAGCTTGGTTTGTATTTCTCGGGCAGGAATCTTCCCAGCGAGAGGGTCATCGGATTGGCAAGAATAAAAGTGCCTACAATCGGAAGGATAAAATAGCGCGTAAAGGGATTTTTTGCTGATTTTCTTGCGACTCGCTCCACCCGTTCCTGGCCGATCAGTTGAATCAGTGCATTCATAGCCACCAACAGCATAATCAGCAGCGGGACAATTCCTGTAACCAGATTGGTAAAGGTCACGCCTCCCTGCCTGAACAGATTCATAAAGCCGTTGGCCAGGTTTGTTACAATTTCCATACTTTCACCCCATTTTGTTATTTTTTCGCCGGTATTAGTCTTTCGATCCAGGTCTTCTTAAGCTTCAGCTCACCTCCATTTGAAATAATCTTATAGCTGCTCATGGCATCCCTGATAGCGCCCTTAGTCAGCTTGTCGAACCCCGCGAGATCTCCCTCTTCCAGCTTCGGCAGCAGCTTACCTTCCAGACCTTTCAAGGATCGCACTCTAGAAAAGACCGTAACTCCCTGCATCCTAGCCGCTTTAAGAATCTTCCCCTGCGAGTCGATTGCGAGCATTACGACGGTCCCGGCCCTGAACCTTCCCGCCTTTTTCCCGATGGCAACTCGCCCGATCCGCCTCAGTTCCGTGTAATGCCGGTTGAAATGTCTGATTTGCAGGAACCCGAGCACACTTTGCAAAAGCCAGGACAATGCCATCGCGATAATGATAAATCCCATGATTAATCACCCCCCTTCAGTTCATTGCTTGTGGTTTCTTCTGCGCCGCTTAGGCGGAGCATCTCTACCGCAGTTTCTTCATTGGTGACCAAGGTGTTGATATATTTGCCCTTGATGGCCCCGATAATGGAAGGCGCCTTCTCTACCGATTCTGCCAGAGCAATTGTATACCGGGTGTTCCGAAGCCGTTCCAGCGGAATGGCGATCGTGCGCTCGGTTAATTCGGATTCGATTAACTTCCCTTCCGAGTCGTAGAACCTAGAGCAAATATCGCCGATCGCGTTATGCCGGTTCAGGTCGGCAATCTCCTTGTCGCCGTAAAATCCGGTCCAGATCATGTTGGAATTGCTGATGGGAGCGCCGATACCGACTACCGCGACCGTAAGACAATCCCAGTGATCGGATATTTTGCGAAAATAATGCGCTTGCACGATTTCGTCTCTCGTTTCCTTGCGTTCCACAACGGCCGCTGCGTCAATCAGATACGCTTCTCCTCCGAAGTCATTCGCGATGCTGTACACGATGGCATTGACATGATACTTCGTTTCCATCGGCCCCGGACCCCCAACCAGGGGAACGAAATGTGCAGAACGCTGCTCGCAATTGGTAAATTCCCCGATCAGGCTTCCCATGGTAGTGCCCCAGGCGAATCCTACGACATCGCCGTCCACTATTACATTTTTCATCAGCTCGGCCCCAGCTCTGGCTATGGCCTTCTTCCGGCCCGGCTCAGACAATTCAGGGTTGGAGGGCACGACAACTGCCCTTTTCAGTTGAAATACGCTTTCCAAACGTTCCTCAATTTCGTATTTGCCTTCACCCTCCGTAATCTTGATCTGAACCACACCTTCTTCCCGGGCTCTCTTAAGCAGCCGGCTGATCGAAGTGCGATATATGCCCAGCGCCTTTGAAATTTCGCTCTGTGTCATGTCGTCGAGGTAATACATTCGAGCGATTTGAGCCAACAGCCTTCTATCTTCATCATGGATTGTCATCGGCTTTCTCTCCAGACCTTTTATATTATCTGCACATATGTGCTTTGTGTTTTATCATTTGTGCTTCGTGGCTTTAGTATACGCTTACAGTTTCTTTTCGTCAATACAGCGGACAGGCTTTTTTCTATTAGTTAAAAATAAAGACCGGTCAACGGGCATTTCTGCTCGGCGACCGGTCTGTTGACCACTGCTTGCGCGGCTTGCATGCCGCTTCTCGTTCTATTCCTCGGGAAATAATTCGGTTGAAATGTAGCGTTCACCGGTGTCCGGCAGTAGGACGACGATGTTCTTGCCGTTGTTTTCCGGCCGTTTAGCCAGCTGATAAGCGGCAAATGCCGCAGCCCCGGAAGAAATCCCGACAAGCAGCCCTTTCTTCCTTGCCAGTTCTTGCGACGTTGCAATCGCTTCTTCATTCTTCACCGTGATGATCTCGTCCACAACGGCCCGGTTAAAGTTACCCGGCACGAAGCCTGCACCAATGCCCTGAATGACATGCGGCCCCCGGTTCCCGCCTGACAGAACAGGCGAATCAGCCGGTTCCACAGCGACGACCCGCACCTGCGGATTATGCTGTTTCAATACTTCGCCGACTCCCGTGATGGTACCGCCGGTACCAACGCCGGCGACAAAAATATCCACTTTTCCATCCGTGTCGTTCCAAATTTCTTCGGCCGTAGTCTTCCGGTGGACATCGGGGTTAGCCGGATTCTCGAACTGCTGCGGAATATAGGAATTGGGTATCTCTGCGGACAGCTCTTGCGCTTTGCGGATTGCGCCCGCCATGCCGTCTGAAGCCTGGGTCAGCACCAGCTCCGCCCCAAGCTGTTTCAGAAGCTTTCGACGCTCCATGCTGAAGGATTCGGGCAAAATAATAATCAACCGATAGCCCAGAGCTGCCGCCGCAAAGGCAAGGCCGATGCCGGTATTGCCGCTGGTCGGTTCAATAATGGTTGTCTCCTTGTTAATGAGCCCCTTGTCCTCGGCATCCTTGATCATAGCGTAGCCGATCCGGTCCTTCACGCTTCCCGCCGGATTGAAATATTCCAGCTTCGCCAGAATGGTCGCCGCCACGCCATCCTCATTGAAGCTCGACAATTCAAAAAGCGGCGTATTTCCAATCAGTTCGGTCAAGCTCTTCACGATCTTCCCCATTATGTACTACCTCCCAAATCAGTTTTTTCAAAATAAAACGTTCATCTATCCCTATGCAAAAACCCGGTATTAAGAGCATACCGGAATTCCCATCGTTTGTAAAACCGCCATGCTAGAGTGAAGGGCTGAAGAAATTCAGCCCCTCCTCATCAAACCGTACGTGAGGTTTTCCCTCATACGGCTTTCCGATGTTCGTCATTCATGTGCATACGGATTACAATAGCGTTTTGAGTCCACACTGTATGGACAATGATTTCACTTCGCGTAGCGAACCCATCCAACGAGAACGTTGGCGTTTCTTGGCATACCATCTTGTGAGACGCTGTAGGATGTACCAGTCCAGCTTTGCCAGCTTCCTCTGGCTATAAGCTGTGTAGTAATAGTTGCGCCATCCTTGAATTTTTGGATTCAGATATTCCAGATGATCCTGGAATGATTTATGGCGCATACTTGGAGGAGCTAACCGCTCCTTCACAACCTCCCTAATTCGCTCCTCGGCCTTGCGGCATAACCATTGTTGGGTTGTGTAATACCTCTGTCCTTTGGAGGTTTCAGCCTTTGTCTTTCGGTTATGCATTCCTAAGAAGTCGAAGCCTTCTTCCCCTGTCCATAGTCCGACAATGCGCGTTTTCGTTGGGTGAAGGGTTAACTCCAGACGTTCCATAATCGCTCTTATGAGCTCATACGCACGATCTGCATCCTTCTTTGTTTTGCAGATGACTACGAAATCATCTGCGTAACGTGTCAGTTCTCCAACCTTGCTGCCATGCCGTTCCCACAAAAGGTCGAAATAATTCAGGTAGATGTTCGCCAAGAGCGGAGAGATTACCCCTCCTTGTGGTGTACCTAGGTCTGAGCGCCTGACCTTACCTTCCTCCATAACTCCCGCGCCTAACCACTTCCGCACCAGTTTTAGGATTCGTCTGTCGCTGATTCGCATTTCCACCAGCTTCATGAGTTTCTCTTGGTTGATGTTGTCGAAGTAGCCTTGGATGTCGACGTCGACCACCCAATTCCCTTTGCGGTTGCATGCTTTTCGGATGCGATCCAGCGCTTGCTTCGCACTTCTCTTTGGCCTGAACCCGAAGGACGTTTCTTGAAAATCCGCTTCGAAGATGGGTTCAATGACTAGCTTAATTGCCATCTGTATGACACGGTCTCTCACCGTGGGGATACCTAGCGGCCGTTGTTTCCCATCCTTCTTTGGGATGTACTGGCGTTTCACAGGTTGCGGATGATACTTCCCTTCCTTGAGTCGACGATGGCAATCTATGATAAAGTGGATTTCTCCCCGTTTCTCGATATCCGCCAGCGTCTCTCCGTCAATTCCGGCTGAACCTTTGTTGGCTCGTATCCTTCGCCATGCCTCCCACAGAATGTCTAGCCGATAGACCTTGTCATACAACGCGTGAAATCTTCGCTTCTTGCTCTCCTTGGCCGCATGACCTAGCTTCTCTTGGAGTTCTTGAACGTTTTCCTTTGGTGTCGTTAGCCGTTTGGCATTCACTGACTCGTACCTCCTTGAGAAACATGAACAAAGCAGGGCTCCTTCCCTCCCGCAGGTTGTGTTGTCCTGCGTTCCTCGGTAGTATGAGCCCCTCGGACTCCCTTCCTGCAGGCGCTCACTTCACCTTTCGGGCTTATAGAGCACCTCTTTACAAGTTTCAAAAAAAATTGTGCAGGGGAGGGTCTCCCCAGTTCACTGCATCCTCATTCAAACCATGCCGTTCCCTCTACGCCGGAGGATTCTTCGCTGCCGCTCCAAGTTCCAGACAGCTTCCTTGGCCTTCGTCCATATTAGCGGGACTCGGCATCCTCTCTCCCCTCTTGCGAGGCCTTTTTGACGACGCGGCAGGATTCACTTGATGTTACGGCCTGGCATGTTGCTCGCCCAGTCTCTGACTGGTACTTTCGTCGATACGCTTTTGCGCACAGATTTCGCCATACACAAGTATCCTAGCTACGCGGGGACTTGGCTCCTCCCGCGATCGGACTTTCACCGACTAGAAGATGCGTGCCTCTGGGCACGCCCCAAAACAAAAAAAGCCCTGCTGCGCAAGGCTTCTTTCTATATGCGGTAGAGAGGACTCGAACCTCCACGGGCGTACGCCCACTACCCCCTCAAGATAGCGTGTCTGCCATTCCACCACTACCGCGCGGTGAATCATTTTTTTGAGGCCAACACATGTTATTATACTCTCTTCTTTCTCAGAAGTAAAGCTAATTATTCGGGAAGTTGATCTTCCTGTTTCCGTCTGCGATATTCGGTAAAAGCGAGATATTCCTTGATAAACTCCTTCTCCCGGGGCTGCAGTTCATCGAAATGGCAATTGGATTGCCGTATTTGCTCAAAAAAATAATCCTCGCTCTCTTCGCGCAGTAAGGACGAGGAGGCCTTGCCCAAGATGAGCCAGTCCAGACTGACGCCGAAAAAAGCGCCGATTTCGATTAGTTTATGCGTTCCGGGCGTCGACTTGCCCCGCTTCCAGTCTCCCATATTTCCTGTGCTGATGCCAAGCTGCTCACTGAACGCTTTTTTGGTCATTCCTTTTTGTTCAATCAAAAGTTCAATTCGATCATAAATGGACTGCATTTCCAGACCGCCTTCCGAAAGGATAACAAATTACGTAAATAAGTCATTTTTTATTGTAAAATGACGTAAAAAAGTATATAATTAACTAATCTTATGC
Source organism: Paenibacillus zanthoxyli JH29 (assembly GCF_000520715.1). Lineage (GTDB taxonomy): Bacteria > Bacillota > Bacilli > Paenibacillales > Paenibacillaceae > Paenibacillus_AQ > Paenibacillus_AQ zanthoxyli. The sequence goes on along the minus strand of NZ_ASSD01000412.1, from coordinate 2,626 downwards.
TTTAGCCCATTATATCATACGACTGTAATATCGATAAGAGGTGAGCAAGATACGCAGCAAAAAGCCCATAACTCCATACGGATGGACAATCAAGCAGCGCCTGGCGGAGATGATGCTGAGTCAGAAAGACTTTTGCCAAATGCACGGCATACCGCCCTACCGTCTATCCAATCTAATTCACGGAACGCGCAGCGCCTGGCGCTACCGCCGGATGGTGAACCAACTGCTGGATATAACCGCAGACATAACGTATGAAGTGCGAAATGACTGAGCCTACTTTTTATCTGCTTAATCTTAGTATCCTATCCTGAAATCTGTCAAGGAGCGATCCCTTTGTCCAAAAGTGCTTTATCCCTCGCCATCCGATTGATACACTCTCTGCCGGGCAGCTCACTGGCTGTCGACAGACATGGATTGATCGCCGCTGCGAACGAACCATGGAAGAGCTTCGGTATCGCTTCGGGTCTTTCCATGCGCTTCGAATGGACGGGGACAGACTATTTCGAAATGATGCGTGAGCTTGTTCTTCCGCCGGACTCTATGCTGGAGCTAACCCAGGCCGTCCATTCCATCTTCTCGGAGGAACGGCTCGTTTACAGCGGCAGGTTTCCCAAGCCACCTTCCCTGAAGGGAAGAAAATGGTTCCAAATTGAGGCCTTTGCTATACCTAAAGAGACTAAGCGCTCGATCTCTTTTGTTCTGCTGTCTCACCGCTTTATTTCTCACGCCGCAGACCCGCACCAAGCCAAATCGCCGTCCCATACACTCAGTCGGAAGCCATATCATTATCTGCCGATTTGCGCTTCCTGCAAATCCATCCGTAAGGACAACGAATGGATTCCGGTAGAACGTTTTCTGAAGCAGGAACTACATACTGAACTAACCCATGACATCTGTCCCGAGTGCATTGCCCAGCTGTATCCCCAATATCCAGGCGCTTTGGAACGGTTGGCTGATTAACGCCGTACACCGGCGCGCCCCTTCTCCGCCCGAGTTCACGATATATGACCTCTCAAAAGCCCCTTTAGATCCAAAAAAGAACCCTGATCTCTCAGGATTCTTCCTTGACTATTATGCGGTAGAGAGGACTCGAACCTCCACGGGCGTACGCCCACTACCCCCTCAAGATAGCGTGTCTGCCATTCCACCACTACCGCTTATGGTGACCCGTAGGGGATACGCCTCGCAAGCGAGTCGACTGCGAAGTGTTCCTTACGATGTCGAAGCTTCTACGAACCAATGGGGGTTCTCATCCCCGGTACGAAGAAGATATGACCCGTAGGGGATTCGAACCCCTGTTACCTCCGTGAAAGGGAGGTGTCTTAACCCCTTGACCAACGGGCCGTGCTTAAGTTTCACAACAAAAATGATTATAGCAAATCCCAGAGTATCTGACAAGAACTATTTTTTCAAAAAAAATACGGCGGCTTGCCCTATGAATGCCCACCGCCGTATATGCCCGCCTCCGCCCTTCCCGCGGATATAAGCAGTAGCAGGGATAGCCGCTCCATTGGAGCGGCATCCCAAGCGGCCAAGCGATATTTGGAAGTAAATTGTCTGTTGCGAAAGATGGATCAGATCAAACTGGCTTACGGATTAACTTTAGTTTCGAAGGTTTGCTTGCCGTTAACGAATTTCAGTACGACAGCCGCTTTAACCGGGTCATGCGATTCGTTCATCGAGATTTTGCCAGTGGCAAGCTGCAGGTCCTTGGTTGCTGCCAGGGCGTCTTTAATCTTCGCCGGTTCAGCAGCTCCTGCACGGGTAATGGCATCAGCTACCAGCTTAACAGCGTCATAGCCAAGGGCTGCCATGCCGTCCGGTACTGCATTGCTGTTGGCCGCTTTGTACGCGTCAACGAAGGTCTTAACTTCTGGAGCGGTATCTTCCGGCGAATAGTGGTTAGACATGTAAGTGTTGTCCAGAGCTGCCGCGCCTGCGATTTCAGCCAGCTGCGGAGAATCCCAGCCGTCGCCGCCCATGAACGGAGCCTTAATGCCCATTTCGCGTGCTTGTTTCAGGATTTTGCCGACTTCTTCATAGTAGCCAGGCAGGTAGATAACATCCGGGTTAGCTTCTTTGATGCGTGTCAGCACCGCTTTAAAGTCGGAGTCTTTTTGTTGGTAAGACTCTTTGCTCAGGATTTTCCCGCCATTCTTTGTGAAAGTCTCCTCAAAGAATGTTTGCAGACCTTTAGAGTAGTCACTCGAAGTATCTGTGTAGATAACAGCCGTTTTAGCTTTCAGCGTGTTGCTTGCAAAGTTAGCCATAACCTGTCCTTGGAAAGGATCGATAAAGGAAGCGCGGAAGACCCACTCGTTCACTTTTTTGGTTCGCTCGTCAACCGTTACTTTCGGGTTGGTAGCAGAGGAGCTCACGAGCGGAATTTGTTTCTCCTGGGCAACCGGTACGATACCCAATGTGTTGGTTGAAGTCGTTGCGCCAACGATCGCTACAACTTTGTCGGTGGTAATCAGCTTTTGCGCAGCTTGTGTTGCTTCTTCGGATTTCGAGGCGTTATCAGCTTCAACCAGCTCTAACTTCTTGCCAAGGACACCGCCCGCATCGTTGATTTCCTTAACTGCAAGTTGAGCGCCTTTCAGAGCAGAGTCGCCGAAGGAAGCTT
>NZ_ASSD01000411.1 GCF_000520715.1 Paenibacillus zanthoxyli JH29 | reverse complement strand
GCCGAGGCGGTGGCCGCAGGCGCAGCGGAGAAAGGGCTGGCGCTGGCCGAAGCCGGAAGCTTCGCCAATGTACCCGGGCGGGGTATCAAGGCCGCCGTCCAGGGCAGGGAGATCATCGTCGGCACCCGCCGGATGATGGAGGAGAACGGCGTCGATGCCGCCCGCTGGCTTGACGCCATGAATGAACTTGAGCAGCAGGGCAAGACGGCGATGCTGGTCTCGGTGGACGGCGATTGCGCGGGGGTCGTGGCCGTCGCGGATACGATCAAGCCGACCTCGCGCGAGGCGGTGGCGGCTCTGCGGGGCATGGGGATCGATGTCGTGATGATCACCGGCGACAATGAGCGGACGGCGCGGGCGATCGCGGCCGAGGCCGGTATTGACCGGGTGATGGCCGAAGTGCTGCCTGAAGGCAAGGCCGAGGCGGTACGGAAGCTTCAAGCGGGCGGCGTGC
>NZ_ASSD01000410.1 GCF_000520715.1 Paenibacillus zanthoxyli JH29 | reverse complement strand
TGTGGGCCGCAGCTATAGCCATTCAAAATCCCGGCCGCGAGATAAAGGTGAACAGGCTGCGGTTGTAGAGCGTTCCCTGCAGCTCCGCAAAGCTTGCGTCTACGGCGGTAAGCACGCCGATGTCAACATGCACATCGCCGCGATACACCTCGACAGGTATGGCATATTGTAGATGATACTGGAAATGGCGGTGAAGCGTCAGAGGCTCGCCCTGCTGCAGCATATTAACATCACCTGTCTTTTGGAATGGGATGGACGTTTCTCTGGAATTAGAATAGACGTTCCGGGAACGCTTATACTTCTATTGTATCAAGAAAGGGAAGGTTTATAAATGAAATGGATCGTCGGTTTGGGCAACCCTGGACCGGAGTACGCCAAGACAAGGCATAATGTCGGATTTATGGCTCTGGATGAACTGGCGCGAAGATACGGAATCGTCTTTAATCAGAGTAAATGCAAATCGGTTATCGGAGAAGGCGTTATCGGCGGAATCAAGACTATGCTGATTAAACCGATGACGTATATGAATCTGTCCGGGGAAGCGGTGCGCGCCTATATGGACTACTATAAAGTCCCCTTGGAAGATATGATTGTCGTTTACGACGACCTCGATACCGAAGTCGGCAAAATCAGGCTGCGGTATCAAGGAAGCGCTGGCGGTCACAACGGAATCAAATCGATCATTCAGCATACGGGCACCCAGGTCTTCAACAGAGTAAGGATGGGTATTTCACGGCCCGAGCCCGGATACGCGATTGTCGATTATGTGCTCGGCAAGTTTCCCAAGAAGGATAGTGACAAGCTGTCATTGATGATTGGCAATACCTGCGACGCCCTTGAGTATAGTCTGAACAACACCTTCGAACAGACCATGGCTAAATTCAACGGGTAAAATGGCGCAGAGGAACATGCTTCTGAAGATACCGGGCAATGACTATGATCCTACCAGGGCTAACCGAAGCCTGAACGGGACATACTGAAGGTATACTTTACCTTCAGGAGGCATATAAATGGCAATACACTACGTATGCAGACACTGCCGGACTTTTCTCGGAAGCATCCGCAGAAGCGCGGCCACCGAGATGCAGCTCGGCCTTCATTCCTTGACCCCTGCGGAACGCAGAGATATAATAGCGTATGATTCAGACGGCGAAATTACGGTTAAAGTTACCTGCAATTACTGCAAGGAGGCGCTGGAGAACAATCCGGAACTCAGCCTTCTGGCCAGTCCGCTTCAATAGGTGAAGCGGCGCTGCTTCTATCGTCATCCGCAAGCCTTGGCCTCAAAAGCTGAGGCTTATTTTAAAATATAAGACTTTATCATTGCAATAAGTTATTATTTTGCGCTTCTGAAGCGTTAAGTCAAATTTCGCTGGAAGTGATTCAGTAAGTGAGGTGCACCTTTTGTTACAAGGTCTTATTGAGGCTTTTTCTAAAGATTCCGATTTCCAGTCGGTAACCCGAGGCGTCGCCGCCGGAATGAAAGAGCAGCTGATCTCCGGATTGTCCGGTTCAGCCAGGCAGATCATGCTGGCCGCGCTTCACGAGGAGACATCCCGCCCTATATTAATCGTGACGCACAACATGTTTTCGGCGCAAAAAATTGCCGATGATCTACAGGAAGCGCTTTCCCCTGATCGGGTGCTGCTGTATCCGGCCAATGAATTGGTCGCAGCGGAAACGGCCGTATCCAGTCCGGAGACGGTTGCCCAGCGTATCGAGGTGCTGAACAAATGCTCGCGGGGCTTCCGCGGCATTGTGGTCGCACCTTATTCTGGCGTTCGCCGATTGCTGCCTTCCCCGCAGGCTATGGCGGAAGCGCAGATAACCGTCTCCCAGGACGGGAGCATCCAGCTTGAACATTTCTTGAACACGATGATTGAAATGGGTTACGAGCGCGTCGAACGGGTGGAGAACCGCGGTGAACTGAGCGTTCGCGGCGGCATTCTCGATTTCTATCCCATGAATACCGAACTGGCATACCGGGTGGAGCTGTTCGACGACGAGATCGACTCTATCCGGACATTCGATCCGTCCGATCAGCGATCTATCGACAAGGTTCGGACAGTGACCATTACGCCTGCCAAAGAAATTATCGCGGGTAAGGCGCAGCTGGAGGCTGCGGCGGACAAGGCGTCGATCATGCTGGAGCGCCAAATAGAGAAGACGGCCGACCGGCAGGCCAAAATACGTCTGCGCGAGGAAATCGGCCGCGAGATTGAACATTTGCGCGAAGGGACTTATTTTTCGGAGATTTACAAATATATTTCGCTGCTTCATCCGGAGCGCTCGCATCTATACGACTATATAGAGCGGGATACTCTGCTGATCCTCGACGAGCCGGCCCGTCTGCTGGAAACGGCCAAACAGCTCGAACGTGACGAATCGGAATGGAATCTGCATCTTCTGCAGAACGGGAAAACACTGCCTGACCTGCATTTATCCGTCGACAGCGACACGGTCATGTATCAACGTCCGTTTCAAAGCATCTTCATGTCCATTTTTCTGCGCCAGGTACCGCATGTTCAACCGCAGAATATTGTCGGCTTTATCAGCCGGAGCATGCAGGATTTCCATGGGCAGATGAATGTGCTGAAATCGGAAATGGAGCGCTGGCACAAGTCGGGTGTCCAAGTCGTCATGCTCGCCGGCAGCGAGGACCGTATGGAACGGATTCGCCGGGTGCTGCTCGACTATGGGATTGAAGAACCGGCTATTGTCCAAGGCAACTTGGGGTCGGGCTTTGAACTGCCTTCAGTTCATCTCGCGGTCATATCCGAAGGCGAGCTGTTCTCCCAGAAACAGCGCAAAGCGCGTAAAACGTCCAAAAATATGGATAACGCGGAGCGCATCAAGAGCTACACCGAGCTGAAAATCGGCGATTACGTCGTTCATCAGAATCACGGCATTGGCAAATATATGGGCATCGGCACGCTGGAAGTCAGCGGCATCCATCGCGATTACATGCACATTATGTACGCCGGCGGCGACAAGCTCTCGGTGCCGATTGAGCAAATTGATCTTATTCAGAAGTACGTTGGTTCCGAAGACAAGGAGCCGAAAATATACAAGCTTGGCGGCAATGAATGGACACGGGTAACGAATAAGGTCCGTTCTTCGGTACAGGATATTGCGGATGACCTAATCAAGCTGTATGCCGAGCGGCAGAGTGCTCCGGGCTATGGATTTGATAAAGATACGCCGGAGCAGCAGGAGTTCGAGGAGATGTTCCCTTACGAAGAGACGCGGGACCAGATCCGGGCCATCGGCGAAATCAAGAAGGACATGGAGCAGAACCGCCCCATGGACCGGCTGCTCTGCGGCGATGTCGGCTACGGCAAGACCGAAGTAGCAATCCGGGCCGCCTTCAAGGCGGCGATCGAAGGCAAGCAGGTGGCCGTACTGGTGCCGACAACGATACTCGCCCAACAGCATTACGAGACGTTCCGTGAACGCTTCTCCTCGTATCCGATCAATATCCAGGTGCTCAGCCGTTTCCGCAGCCGCAAGGAGCAGAACGAGACGATCAAGGGTGTCCGGCAGGGAATGGTGGATATTGTAATCGGTACGCACCGGCTGCTGTCTCAAGATCTTGTGTTCAAGGATCTTGGTCTGCTTATTGTCGATGAAGAACAGCGTTTCGGCGTTACGCATAAGGAGAAATTGAAGAAGCTGAAGACCAATGTGGACGTGCTCACCCTGACGGCGACACCGATTCCCCGCACCCTGCATATGTCAATGCTGGGCGTCCGTGATCTGTCGGTTATTGAGACGCCGCCGGAGAACCGCTTTCCTGTGCAAACTTATGTTGTTGAATACAGCCAGACGCTCGTACGTGAAGCGGTGGAACGCGAGCTTGGACGCGGCGGGCAGGTCTATTACCTGTACAACCGGGTTCAGGGCATCCAGGAAATGGCGGCCCAGATTCAGATGCTTGTTCCCGAGGCTCGGGTCGGTATCGGACATGGCCAGATGTCGGAATCGGAGCTGGAGAAGACGATTCTCGATTTCCTGGACGGCGAGTATGACGTGCTGGTAAGTACCAGCATTATCGAGACCGGCGTGGATATTCCGAACGTCAATACGCTCATCGTACATGACGCGGACAAGATGGGCCTATCCCAGCTGTACCAGCTGCGGGGCCGGGTCGGACGATCCAACCGGATTGCTTATGCCTATTTCACTTACCAGCGCGATAAGGTGCTGACCGAGGTGGCTGAGAAGCGTCTGCAGTCGATTAAGGAGTTCACGGAGCTGGGCTCCGGCTTCAAAATCGCCATGCGCGATCTTTCGATCCGGGGCGCCGGGAATCTGCTGGGCGCGGAGCAGCACGGATTCATCGCGTCCGTTGGTTTTGATCTGTACTCGCAAATGCTGGCGGAGGAAATCCGCAAGCGAAAGGTCAGCGTCCTGGGCGAGGAAGATCATTCTCTAAAAGAAGGAAATACTGTCATTGATTTGGCAATTGACGCCTACCTTCCTTCCGAGTATATTTACGACAGTGTGCAAAAGATTGAAATCTATAAGAAGGTGGCGTCGGTCTCTACTTTCGAGGATGCGGCAGAGCTGGAAGATGAGCTTCTCGACCGGTTTGGCGAGCTCCCCGAGGCGGTCGTCAATCTTTTATCCGTGGCGCGGCTTAAAATATTCGGCAAAATGTTCGGGATTGACTCTTTGAACCGGCGCGGCGACGAAGTGCTGCTGAATTTTTATGAGGACCGGATTGCATTGATCGATACAGGCAAGCTTGCCAAGATTGGCAAAGGCTTTGAAAGACGTGTACAATTTGATAAAGATGCCAAAGCGACCATTCGCATAAAGACCAAAGACCTTGACGATAAGGAACTGCTGGCCTTGCTTGAGCGATTCCTGGAGGAAGTCAAACCGTCTTTTAAATCGAAGGGAGAATTACACAATGCGGTCAAGTAAATCATGGAAGGTGCTGCTTGTCTCGCTGACGGCGGCCCTTTCGTTGTCCGTGCTTGCTGGATGCAGCAGCAATAGTAAGAACGATACCGAAGATAACAGCAAGGCTATTGCCACTTACAAAGGCGGGGCGGTAACGCAGAAGGAATTCGACACTGATGTGAAGGTGATGAAATTTCTCTCGCCGGAGCAGGCGCAGTACCTGGAGCTGGATGGTTTCAAAGAAACGATCCTCAAGCAGGAGGTTGCTTTCGAATATTTGGCTGGCCAAGCCTCCGATAAGGCAAAAGAAGAAGCAAAGAAGCAGGCGGATAAGCAGCTTGATTCCTATAAGCAGGGACTTGGCAATACCTATGCAAGCTCGCTAAAGGAGCAGGGTATTACGGAAGATCAAATTCACGATTATATGGTACGTGTGTTGACGGTGTATCAGGACATGCTGCTTAAAGTGACGGACGATGAAGTCAAGAAGCAGTTTGAAGCGACAAAGGGAGATTTCACGGTCGCTACGCTGCGCCATGTGCTGGTTGGCTTCACCGATGCGAACAAGAAAGAACGCAGTAAAGAGGACGCGCTGAAGCGTGCCAAAGAAGTGCAGGCGAAGCTGAAAGGCGGAGCGGACTTCGCGGCGGTAGCCAAGGAGTATTCGGACGATCCCAAAACCAAGGACAGCGGTGGACTGTATGCGGACATGACACTCGGAACCTATGTGGAAGAGTTCAAAAAAGCCGCTCAGACGCTGCCGCTGAATACGATCAGCGATCCGGTCGAGACCACTTACGGCTACCATATCATGAAGGTGGAGTCGCGGAAAGAGAAGACATTCGACCAGTTGACGAATGAAGAGAAGGAAACGCTCAAGAGCACCGTCGCTTCGAACAAGCTGCAGCAGTTCATGGAGAAGGACCTGAATGGCATTATTGAAAAAATCGATCTGCCGAAGAGCAGTGCCTCTCCGGCCGCGAGCGCGGGGGCTTCGCCAAGCGCATCCGCTCCGGCGGCATCGCCTAGCGCTAAATAAAACCAATAGTCCCGTGATCCGGAAATTAAGCAGGATAACGGATTTAACGATACCGCCCAAGCCGGGCGGTATCATTTTTTTCTGCTGCTGCCGGTTCGCTGAAGCGGTGTATGCGGTAAGATAAGGGAAATGCTGCAAATCAGGCAGACGGCGCCTCGCATCATGTATAAGGAACTGGGAACAGATGAATACTATGGTCAGACAATCACGATAAATCGCTGGGGTTATCCGATCCCTTCCCGAGCAGTAGTTGGCAAAATACTTCTTTAGAAAGCGGGGCAACATGTGAATGAAAGCTACTGGTATTGTACGACGCATAGATGACCTTGGACGGGTTGTCATTCCCAAAGAAATAAGACGGACTCTCCGCATCCGTGAGGGAGATCCGCTGGAGATTTTTGTGGACCGGGACGGCGAGGTAATATTGAAAAAGTACTCGCCAATCGGTGAGCTGGGGGACTTTGCGAAGGAGTATGCGGAATCACTGTATGAGAGTACGGGCCATATTACGCTTATTTCTGACCGCGACACCTTCATTGCATTGGCTGGAGGCTCCAAAAAGGATTATCTGGACAAGCAGGTCGGCGCTCTGCTGGAGAAATGCATGGACAGCCGCAAGACGATACTCGAAGCGGACAGCGGCATGTATGAAATAACGAAAGATCATCAGGATGCGCTTTCGTCCTATGTGGCTGCACCCATTATTTCCGGCGGAGATCCGATTGGAGCCGTTGTCCTGATGAACAAAGACGAATCGGTTAAAATGTCGCAGATGGAAGTGAAAATGGCCGAAACGGCCGCCGGCTTTTTGGGCAAACAAATGGAGCAGTAATCCCGCTCTCCCTTAAAAATCCCGCTCTCCATTTCGCCGCAGGGCGAAGCCGAGAGCGGGATTTTGTTGTGCCGGGCTATAATTGCGGTATAATATAGAAATTCATTCTATCCAAATCTTATGAAGCAGGTATCTCATGAAATCACAAGCGACGGGTTCAAAACTGCTGCAGGGCGCTTTTATCCTAAGCGCCGCAGCTCTGCTGTCCAAGCTGATTGGGGCGCTGCAAAAAATCCCGCTGCAAAACTTGGGCGGAGATGCGGTATTCGGCATTTACAACACGGTCTACCCGATCTATACTCTGCTCGTAACTATTGCGATGCTTGGGCTGCCATCCGCCATATCCAAGATTGTGGCTGAGGCGGAAGCCGAAGGAAGCCCCGGCGAGGGACGGGCTGTGCTGCTGCGGGCGTCGCTGGTCAGCAGCGCGGCAGGGCTGCTCCTCGCCGCCGCGACGTATGCGGGTGCGCCGCTGGTTGCCGGCTTCATCGGCAGCGGACATGTCGCCTGGGCGCTGCGGACGGCCGCCTGGGGGCTGGCCGTTGTGCCGTTGCTGGCCGCGTTCCGGGGGTATTTTCAGGGGCTGCATAATATGATGCCAACTGCGGTGTCGCAAATGGTCGAGCAATCGGCCCGGGTCGCCATAATGATTGCGCTGCTGCTCTTTCTGAGCAGC
>NZ_ASSD01000409.1 GCF_000520715.1 Paenibacillus zanthoxyli JH29 | reverse complement strand
CGGGTGCTGTATTGATAGAGGGAAAGGAATATTGCAGCAAAAAAAACGCCCCAAACGCTAGGTTCGGGGCGTGCTTTCTGATTTACAGCTTAACGACGTTCTCGGCCTGCGGACCGCGGTTGCCTTGAACGATATTGAACTCGACGCGTTGACCTTCATCAAGGGTCTTGAAGCCTTCGCTGACGATTGCGCTGAAATGCACGAATACATCGCTGCCGCCTTCAACTTCGATAAAGCCAAAGCCTTTGTCCGCGTTAAACCATTTAACTGTTCCTGTTTCCATTGTAGAAAACCTCCTTGTTTTTTGAACATGACCTTATTATTTACTTAAAAATAAAAAATCACATATTGCACAAAGTTATGCACTCAAAATCATAACCCTCTGCAATATGTGAGTCCAGGTCAAAATTCCAATAAATTAACTATACCATACTCCCTTAAATGATGCAACTCCATATTTAAACTTAATTTAAAATGCTTTCATAACGATGGCGCGGCCGCATCTGTTTACTCCAGCCACGCTTTCTTCAGCGCCTTGATGCCGTCGTTAATACGCTCCTCGGGTATTCCTCCGAAACCGAGAATAAATGACGGCTCCGTCCAGGCCGGACGGTTCCACCAGGTATAGCTCATCGGCGCGATCCGGGCGCCGGCCTTCCTTGCCGCCGCTGCAAGCTCCTCCTCCGCGCCGCCGCTCTTGACGGTAAGCAGCAGATGAAAACCGGCGTTCCTGCCGGACAGTGCCGCCGCATCTCCGAAATGGCTTTTTACCGACCGAATGACGGCGTCGTGCTTGCGCTCGTAGAGCTGGCGCATCCGGCGCAGATGCCTGCCGAAATGTCCCCGCTCCATAAAATCATGCAGCGCCATTTGATTCAGCCTGGAAGCGGAATGCTCTAGGTACAGTTCGTTCTTCAGGTGGTAATAGGCTGGAAGGAGAGCTTCGGGCAGAACCATATAATGCAGGCAGAGTGCAGGCGACACAGACTGCCCGAAGCTGCCCATATAAACGACGGGGCTGTGCTCCGCCAGTCCCTGCATGGAAGGAACCGGCCTTCCGTGATAGCGGAATTCACCGTCGTAGTCATCCTCGATCAGGATGCCGCCGTTGTTCATCGCCCACTCCAGCAGCCGCATCCGCCGCGCAATCGGCATCGTCATCCCGCAGGGAAATTGATGAGAAGGCGAGACATACAGGACTTGTGCCCCGCTCCTGATTAGGCGCTCCACATTCAAGCCGTCTTTGTCCAGCGGCAGCGGCACAGTGCGAAACCCATGTCTTTGAAAGGTGGAAGGGACCAGATGGTATCCGGGGTCCTCGAACCCTAGACAGTCTGAGCGCTCACGAAGCATCAGGGCGAGTAGGGAGGACAGTGTATACTGGTCGCCGCCGATTACGATTCGTTCCGCAGTGCAGCGAAGCCCCCGGAATTGGCGCAGATAAGAGGAGATGCTGTCCCGCAGGGCGGGTTCGCCCTGCGGATCGCCGTAATGCAGAATATCGCCCCGCCCCACCTGCTCCTGCAGCAGATTTCTCCAGATTTTATGCGGGAACAGGGTAAAGTCGTTTTTGGACAGATGAAAATCATAGGTATACTCCCGTTCGTCGCGGGCTGTGACCCGATAGGATACCGGAGCCGCTCTCCGCAGTTCCGCTAAATCATAGGGTTGTATGGCCTGCACATAATAACCGCTCTTCGGCCTGCTGACAATAAAGCCTTCGGCGAGAAGCTGCTGGTACGCGGTTTCGACCGGCGTGGCGCTGATATGAAGCTGGGCAGCGGCCGACCGGATCGAGGGGAGCCGCGCGCCGCCGGGAAGACTGCCGTTCATAATCTCCCGCTTGAGGAATTCATAGAGCTGAATATAGAGGGGGGCGCTTCCGGGATCATTCAGGCTGGGGAAGATCAGCATATCTTTTCTCCTTCATCTGTCCTTTGAAATTTATCGGATTTGTATATTTAAAGGGATGCAGTTATGAAATACCATAGCACTATCTTAGGAAATGGGAGATGAGCTTAATGCATGCGGCAGCCAGATTTTTGACAGGGGAACGGGTCTATTTGCGCCCGATTAATGCGGATGACGCGGAGTGGTACTATCATCAGTTATACGGTACCGAGACGAGAAGACTGACGGGGACACAGAAGATGTACACCAAGGAGCAGATCGAACGCTATGTTCTGGAAAAAGCGGATGATGCCTCCGCCGTGCTGCTGCTCATCGCTCTGAACGAAAATGATGAAACGATAGGCGATATTGCGATTCAGGACATCGACCGGATGAACCGGAACGCAAATATCCGCATTGCCGTGAGCGAAGAGCATCAGCAGGGCAAGGGCTATGGGCGAGAAGCGCTGCTGCTAATGCTGGAATACGGCTTCGGCATTCTGAATCTGCACCGGATCGAGCTTGAAGTATATTCGTACAATAAACGCGCGCACCATGTGTACGAGGGACTCGGTTTTAAAAAAGAGGGTGTACGCCGGGAAGCGCTGTACTATGATCATGAATACCATGACATCATTACGATGAGCCTGCTGGAAGAGGAATACAGGAAGAAGTTCCGCAGCGAAGGTCAAAAAAGGTCAAATCAATCGAAACACTAAAATTTTGCATTAAAAATGCCTGAAGACGCCGGAATTCGGCGTTTTTTGCGTTAAAATCGGTTTTGAGCATCAGAGGGGCAGGGTCTATAATAAAGGCATAAGGTCAAATAAAGTCAAAGTCAAGAAAGGGGAATGAAAGATGTTTGATTTGGTTCCTTTTGGTAAACGGCGTGAAGAGGCTTTTGGCCAACTGACGAAGTCCTTGAATGACATGTTCGGGGATGACTTCTTCGCTCCGTTCAAGAGTTCCACTTTGTCTTTCCGAACCGATATCCGTGAAAGCGACAATGCCTATCTGATCGAAGCCGAGCTGCCGGGCTTTGCCAAAGAAGATATCGAGATTAATTACACAGCACCGTATATGACGATTAAGGCTGTGCGCAAGGAAGAAACCGCCGAGGAAAATGAAGGCCGGCAGATCGTCCGCAAAGAACGCCGGTATGGTGAGTATGTGCGCAGATTCTATGTGCAGGACATCGAAGAAGGGAGCATCCGCGCTTCGCTGAAGGACGGATTGCTGATGCTTGAGGTGCCGAAGCGGCAGAACCCGCAGGGCAGACGCATTGAGATTCGGGACGGCGAATAATCGCCCAAAGCGGTAATGGAAGACACGTCAAGTGTTGAATAGTATACGAGGAGCGCATTGTAGATGGATATCCGGCTATAATGCGCTTTTTTTAAAATATAAGACTTTATACACTCCGCGCCTATCGTTTAGTCTTATATTTCTACGAGAAACGGATGCCCTCCTGTCTTGCGAGGACGGCGTAGCCGTTTCTTCTTGCGAAGCTGCTTCCGCCTTGGAACGGATTTGGATTACAGTGCCGTGAAAACGGGGAAATAATGAGTAGAGGGGAAGGGAGGGGGCTCGGATGGCGGAATCCGATTTCTATAGTGTGCTCGGCGTCAGCAGGGATGCGTCCAAACAGGAGATTAAAAAGGCGTACCAGAAGCTCGCCAAGCAGTGGCATCCCGATGTGAACAAGGACCCGAAAGCGGAGGAACGCTTCAAAAAAATAGCCGAGGCGTATGAAACGCTTGGGAACGAGGAGAAGCGCAAAGCCTACGATGAAGCTCTAAAATATGGCTTCGGACGCGGACCGTCGGGCGGAGGAACCTCCTGGGAATCGCCGTTCGGCGAGGGCTGGAGCGGCAGCTATTCTTTCAGCGGCGAGGACATTCCAGGCGGCGATCTGTTTGAGATGTTCTTCGGCGGCAGGGGAGCGGACAGCCGGGCGGGCTTCGACTTTTTCTCGGGCGGAAGAGGTTCGGGAGCCAGCGGCATGGGCGCTATGGACGGTATGGGCGGCATGATGGAAGCCCAACTCGACATTACGCTGGAGCAGGCCTATAAAGGCGGCAGCGTCACCGTCCAGGCCGGAGGGCGGACGGTGACCGTGAACATCCCGCCGCGCTCGGGTGACGGTACGGCGGTTTCTGTGCCGGGAAGCGGAGAACGCGGGCGTCAAGGAGCGGCCGATATACTGATCATCCTGCATATCCGTGCCCATGACACTTATGAAGTAAGCGGTGGAGACCTGCGGGGAATCCTGCAAATCGCTCCCTGGCAGGCCGTGCTTGGCGGAGGAGCGAAGGTAGCTTTGCCGGACGGAAGCGCGGTTAAGCTGAAGATTCCGGCGGGCATCCGCAGCGGCAAGACATTGCGGATACCGGGCAAAGGGCTGAAGCGGGAGAACGGAACGTATGGCGATGTGCTGTTTGACATCGAGATCACGGTTCCCGAATCGGTAAGCGAGGCAGAGAAGCAGCTGTACCGGCAGCTTGAGCAGACCTCCGGTTTTCAGGCAGGGGCCAAGAAGCGGAGTACGGACTCCCGGCGCGGAAGGACAGCGGCCGGGTGAACGGATACGGCAGGCGGACTGAAGAACAACGATCCAAGAAGGGAATGAGGCAGAATGGATTTCAATAAATTAACGCAAAAGCTGCAGGAGGCGGTTGCTTCCGCGCAATCGTTGGCTGCGGGTGCAGGTCACCAGGAAATCGATAATCCGCATCTGCTTAAAGCGCTGCTTGAACAGCATGAGGGGCTTCTTCCCCGGCTGCTGCAAAAGATGAACGTGCCGGAAGGCGAGCTGCTCCGGCGCACGGATGAGCTGCTCCGGCGCAGGGCCTCCGTAGGCGGCGCGGGCGCCGGAACGGTGCGGCGGTACGCTTCGAATGCGCTGATCGCCACGCTGGAACAGGCCGAGAAAGAAGCGGCGGCCATGCAGGATGAATTCGTGGCGGTGGAGCATGCGGTGCTGGCGATGGTATCCGGCAGCGGCGGGAATGCGGATATCCGCCGGATATTTGAGGCCCAGGGCGTGACGCGCGAGAAGCTGCTTCAGGTTCTGGCGGAAATCCGGGGCCATCAGCGGGTGACGAGCCGGGAGCCGGAGGCGACGTACGAGGTGCTGGAGAAGTACGGCCGCGACCTCGTAGCCGAGGTGCGCGCGGGCAAGGTTGATCCCGTCATTGGCCGCGACGGCGAGATCCGCCGGGTCATCCGGATTCTCTCCCGGAAGACGAAGAACAACCCGGTGCTCATCGGCGAGCCGGGCGTCGGTAAGACGGCGATTGTGGAAGGTCTGGCCCACCGGATTGTCCGGCGTGACGTGCCGGAGGGACTCAAGGACAAGACGATTTTCTCTCTCGACATGAGCGCACTAGTCGCCGGAGCGAAGTACCGGGGCGAGTTCGAGGAGCGGCTTCAGGCCGTCCTGAAGGAAATCAAGGAAAGCGATGGCCGGATCATCCTGTTCATCGATGAGCTGCATACGATTGTCGGCGCGGGCAAGACCGAGGGCGCGATGGATGCCGGCAACATGCTAAAGCCGATGCTGGCCCGGGGCGAGCTGCACTGTATCGGCGCGACGACGCTTGACGAATATCGCAAGTATATTGAGAAGGACCCGGCGCTGGAACGCCGGTTCCAGCAAGTCATGGTCAGCGAGCCGGACGTCGAGGACACGATCTCAATTCTGCGCGGCCTGAAAGAGCGCTTTGAGGTGCATCACGGCGTCAAAATCCATGACAGCGCACTCGTAGCAGCGGGCGTTCTGTCGAACCGCTACATTACCGACCGCTTCCTGCCCGACAAGGCGATTGACCTTGTTGACGAGGCCTGCGCGATGATCCGCACGGAGATTGACTCCATGCCGGGCGAAATGGATGAAGTGACGCGGCGGCTGATGCAGATGGAGATTGAAGAAGCGGCTCTCAAAAAAGAGACCGACGACGCCAGCAAACGCCGCCTGGAATCGCTCCAGCGGGAGCTGGCGGATCTCAAAGAGAAGCACCTGGAAATGACAGCCCGCTGGGAGAAGGAAAAGTCGGCCATTTCCGGCGTCCGCGAGCTGAAGAAGAAGCTGGAGCAAGCGCGCATGGATCTGGAGCGCGCCCAGGAAGAGTATGACCTGAATAAATCGGCCGAGCTGAGCTACGGCATCATCCCCGACCTTGAGCGGCAGGTGAAGGCGGCGGAGGAAGCGGCGCAGCAGGAAGGCGACTCCCGGCTGCTGCGGGAGGCGGTAACCGAGGACGAGATCGCCGACATCGTCTCCCGCTGGACCGGCGTTCCGGTCAGCCGCCTCGTCGAGGGCGAGCGAGACAAGCTGCTGCGTCTGGAAGAGACGCTGCATCAGCGCGTCGTCGGCCAAGACGAAGCGGTGTCGCTCGTCTCGGACGCCGTGCTGCGGGCAAGAGCGGGCATCAAGGACCCGAACCGGCCGATCGGCTCGTTCCTGTTCCTCGGTCCGACCGGCGTCGGCAAGACCGAGCTGGCGAAGGCGCTGGCGGCGGCGCTGTTCGACCGCGAGGACGGCATGATCCGCATCGACATGTCGGAGTACA
>NZ_ASSD01000408.1 GCF_000520715.1 Paenibacillus zanthoxyli JH29 | reverse complement strand
GGGAGGGCCTGCCGGTCAATATTATGGAAGCGATGGCCTGCGGCCTTCCCGTTATCGCAACAAGAAACAGGGGGCATGCGGAGCTTGTAAGGCACGGAGAGAACGGATATATCGTTGAACCGGGTCAGGAGGAGCCGTTCGCCGAGCATATGCTTCGCCTGTGCCGATCCATGGAGTTACGGAGCAGGCTCGGCACGAGAAGCCTGGAGCTTACCGAAGCTTATAAATTGCCATCGGTCGTAGAGGAGCTTGCGTCAATCTACTCCAGGCATATGAGAGAGGAGGGGGGGGATGAAGCCGGAAATCAGCGTTATCATGCCCATATATAATATGGAAGCCTACTTGCCGAGATGTCTGGACAGTCTGCTCGGCCAAAGCTTCGGCGATCTGGAGATTATCGCGGTTAACGACGGCTCGACGGACGGCAGTCTCCCCATTCTCGAACAATATGCTGGCAGGGACGGCCGCATAGTTCTCATCAACCGGAGCAACGGCGGCGTATCTTCCGCCCGCAATGAAGGCATCAGGCACGCAGCGGGAAGGTACATCGCCTTTGTCGATCCGGATGATTGGGTAGACCGGGAGATGTTTATGGCGATGCGCCAAGCGGCGGAGGACGAGGATGCGGATATCGTCATGTGTACGTATGTGCGCGAGTTCGGTACGCACGCGAAAGAGAAAATATTCCGGCTGCCGGATGTGCAGGTATACCGGGGTGAAGAGGTTCAGGAGCATATTACGAGACGGCTGTTTGGTCCGCTGAGAGAGGAACTGGCGCAGCCTGATTATTTGGACGCCTGGGGACCCGTGTGGGGCAAGCTGTACCGGGCGGATCTGATTCACAGAGCGGCGGCCTCTTTTATCGATCTGGAAATCATCGGAACCAATGAGGACTCACTCTTTAACATTCATGTATGTCACTATGCACGCTCCTTCGTCTTTCTAAATCGTCCGTTCTATCATTATTGGAAATCCAACACTTCATCCATTACCTCACGTTACAACCCCAAGTTGGAGAGTAAATTCACCAAGCTGTACGGTTATATGAACTCTTTTATTGCAGAGCATGAACTGCCGGCGGAATATACTCAGGCGCTCCGCAACCGGGTGTGCATCAATATACTGGGACTCGGTCTCAACATTATGAGTGAAGATTACAAGGTATCGCCATTTGCCAAAATCAAGGATATTCACTCGCTTATCTCCAAGCGGGAAGTGGTCTTGGCGTTTGCCGGATTTGAGCTGAGGTACTGCACCAAAGCCTGGAGAATCTTTTTCCTGCTGGGAAAATGGAGATTGGCTGCGGGGATCTATCTGATGCTGAAGGCAATCAACCAATTGCGAATCAAGAATACGAGAGGTGTGGACAATGGAACCCGTTCGAATTCTTCAGGTCGTCACCATGATGAATCGGGGCGGACTGGAGACTATGCTCATGAACTACTACCGTCAGATGGACCGAGGCAAAATTCAGTTTGACTTTATGGTTCACCGGCTGGAGAGAGGCCACTACGATGACGAAATCGAATCGCTTGGCGGGGTCATCTACCGCATGCCGCCAATCAGACCGGGAAATTACCGGCTGTACTTTAAAAAATTGGCGGAGTTCTTTGGTACACACTCGGAATACCGCGTCGTTCATTCCCACATCAATGAGAACAGCAGCTTTGTTCTGCGGGCGGCGAAGCAGGCCGGAATTCCGTGCCGGATCGCGCACAGCCATTTAAGCGACCTGAAACTGGATTTGAAGTTTCCTTTCCGCGTATACGCGAAAGCGATCATGAAGGATAATCCAACCCGGTATTTTGCCTGCTCGAAGAACGCGGGACGCTGGCTGTTCGGCAAAGGGATTGAGAAGACAGACGATTTGATTGTCATGAATAACGCCATCAACCTTCGGGAGTTCGCATTAGACCTTTCCGCGCGCGAACAGGTGAGAGATGAGCTTCAGGCGGGCGAACGTCTGGTGATCGGCCATGTCGGCCGGTTTAACGAGCAGAAGAACCACTCGTTTCTGATTGACATCTTTCACAGCATCTACAGGAGAAATCCCAATGTGCTTCTGGTTCTGGTTGGGGCGGGGCAGCTGGAGCCGGCGATCCGGCGTAAAGTCGAAAAGCTGGGGTTAAGCGGCAATGTCGCCTTCCTGGGCGTCCGTTCCGATATTTCCAGGCTGATGCAGGGCATGGATCTGTTCCTGTTCCCTTCCCTGTACGAAGGGCTTCCTGTCGTTCTTGTCGAAGCGCAGGCCGCAGGACTAAGATGCGTCGCTTCTAGCGCAATTACCAAGGAGGCGGATTTAACGGGCAGGGTGCGGTTTATCGGTCTGCAGGACTCCCCAGACCATTGGGCGCTGGCGGTGCTGGATTCTTCCTACGAGCATGCGGATACATCGGAGCAGCTGCGCGACAGCGGATATGACTCCGCGCAGACCGCCGAGTGGCTGGCCTCCTTCTACCATTCGGCGTGGCGGCCAATTCTTAACCCGAGGTGATTACAATGGTTCCTTCGCTTACGGTCTTTACTCCGACTTACAATAGAGCGCATACCCTCCATCTATGCTATGAGAGCCTGCTTAGGCAGTCCTGCAAGGATTTTGTCTGGCTGATTATCGACGACGGCTCCACAGACCGGACCAAGGAACTGGTAAAGGGCTGGATAAGCGAAGCCAGGATAGCCATCCGTTATCACGATCAGGACAATCAGGGCATGCACGGCGCGCATAATGCGGCCTACGAACGAATGGATACGGAGCTTAACATCTGCATCGATTCGGATGATTATTTGGCCGATGATGCGGTGGATAAAATCCTCACCTTCTGGAAGAAGTACGGAAGTGAGCAGTATGCCGGTATCGTGGGCCTGGACGCTTCGCCGGACGGGGAAATTATCGGAACGGGCATGCCGGAGGGGCTGAAAGCGTCGACGCTGAGCGGCCTGTATGCCAAGTGGAAGGTCAAGGGCGATAAGAAGCTGGTGTACCGTACCGCCATGACTAGCAGCGTTCCGCCTTACCCGATTTTTCCGGGCGAGAAATATGTTCCACTCTCCTATAAATATCTGCTGATCGATCAGCAGCTCCCGCTGCTGGTCATGAACGAGGTACTCTGCTATGTGGAATACAGAGCCGACGGCTCAAGCCTGAACATGATGAATCAGTACCGCAAAAACCCGCGGGGCTTCGCTTTTTTTCGGAAAGTGGCGATGGTTTATGCGCCTTCGTTCAAGGAAAGGCTTCGCGAAGCGGTCCATTACGTGTCCAGCAGCTTGATCATGGGGAACCGGAAATTTATTGCGGAGTCCCCGCGAAAGGGAATGACTGTGCTGGCGCTTCCGCTGGGAAGCTTGCTGTACCTGTACATTCGGCGGACACAGCGCGCAGCGCCGATTTCTGCGAAAGAAACGCCGAGTAAGATCAGGCCGGTTCAGGAGAGTGACTCCCAATGACCGTTTTATGGATTCTCTTGGCTTTTGCCTATCTATTCTCGCTTTCGGCCAGGTATTTTTCCACACCGGACGTATCTCTTCCTGCAACCGTCAGACCCAACCGTCTCCTGTTCCTCGCTACGGCCATCCTGTTCTGTATCGTTTCCGGGCTGCGGAAGAATATCGGCGATACGGAGATGTATATCCATTCATATCTCACAGATGATTTCACTTGGCAGTATGTGTGGACCAACGACGACATCGGCTTTAATATTTTTCAAAAAATCTTGAAGATGTACACGAACGATCCGCAGTACATGATTCTGATTACGGCGGTTATCACCAACATACTCATTATTATGATGCTGTATAAATATGCGCGGCTGTTCGAGCTGGGCGTGTACATCTACATTACTTCCGGCGCGTTTATCGTCTCCATGAACGGAATCCGGCAGTATTTGGCGACTTCGATCGTATTCGCTGCGACGAAATATCTGTTTGAAGGCAACTGGAAGAAGTATATCCCGGTGGTCCTGTTCGCTTCTTTGTTCCATCAAAGCGCGCTGATTCTGATTCCAATCTTTTTCATCGTCAGGAGAAAAGCTTGGACAGCCTCGACTCTGCTGCTGCTCGGTGTCGCGGTCCTGATCGTCTTCGGCTACAGTCAATTCTCCGAAGTTTTGTTCTCGGCGATTAAGGATACGCAGTATGGCGTGTACCAGACCTTGTCGGAGGGCGGCGCGAATATTGTGCGGGTGGCCTTTTTCGGATTGCCGCTGGTCATTGCTTATCTTGGCAGGAAGAAGCTGAGCGCAACGTTCCCTGACATTGACATTATTGTCAACATGTCGCTGATCGGATTTGTGCTGATGCTGGTCGCTACCCAGAACTGGATCTTTGCTAGACTGGCGATTTATTTTACCCTTTATCAGATTTTGCTTACGGCATGGATGGTGAAGGCGTTCCGCAGAAAGGATCAGAAGCTGGTATATCTGGTTATCTTGATCGTGTACCTAATCTATTTCTTCTATGAAAATGTGATCACTCTCGGCATTGATTATAGAAGCAACTTTATCACCTGGTTCAACTAAGTCCAGCGGTATGATGTCAAGTTCCTGATTCTT
>NZ_ASSD01000407.1 GCF_000520715.1 Paenibacillus zanthoxyli JH29 | reverse complement strand
CTGAAGGATAAGCCGGCAATTGGCGGGGACGCCACCGCGTATGTCTGCCGTGATTTTGCCTGCCAAGAGCCGATTACGAGCGTGGAGGCAGTGCGTGAGCTTTTTGTCAAACAGGTGAAGGAAACAAAGTAACCGGAACGTAAAAGCGAAGAAGGGAGCTGCGGCTCCCTTTTTTCTCGTTATGATTCGCTCTCTAACTATTGTTAAAGGTCATTCGGCAGTCCTTACTCCCTTAGATACTCTGGCCTGTGACATGACACTCGCTGCTTTATATTTCATCAAACGCAAAATGGTGTAGGAGCCGAAAATTCCCGTATACAGCACCAGTCTCAGCCAATCCGTATCTTTATCCATGATAAGGATCAGCAGCACATGCAAGTAGGCCAGCAGATAGAACAGATACGCCCAGCGCTGGATTTTACGCCACTTTGTGCCCCCGATCCGGCTCCGCATTTTTCTGAAGGACGTAATGAATAAAGGGATCATCACCACAAGAGCGATAATGCCGATTAAGGAGTAGTTTAGGTAGAAAGTCTTTCTGAGCATCGAGGTTTCATCGGAGCTGAGCATGGAAGAAACTCTTACGAGGAATCTGACGAGGTACACGAGACCATGGGCCAGCATGAGAATTGAAGCAATGATCGCAAGCGGGGCGCGGATGGACATCAGCTTTCGGGTATAGCTCCAGCGGCTGTTAAGAGCGCCGGCAAACATTACGGGAATGAAAAAAGCAATGGAGATGACGCCATGCGAGACGGCTCTTTCCAATTCTCGGATGAACCCCTGCAGCTGAAAGCCGTTAATAAGCCGGATCATCTCGTAGGTGGTGACGACGATTGTAATTATTGTGGCTAAGGTGTAGAGAGCAACACGATTTTTTTGAATGAACTTTGGAAACTGGCAAAGCAGGGCCGAAATCAGCAAACAATACAGCAGAGACATGAAAAAACCTCCTCATTGATTGATAATGATTATCATTATTGATATGATGGTCAATTCTATCTAAATTGTCAGTGACATTTTTAACACATTATATAGCCTTTGTGGGCAGCACCCCGGGATAGGCGAACGCATACACTAAAGCAAAATCCAGCTAACGAAAGGTATGAGCTTATGTCAACCTATTCCGGACCGCAAACCCTGATTTATCAAGCTGATCCCACCTCGCTCCACCATGTAAAAAAAGTGCGTGAATCGATGCATGGCTCTTTAAAGCCCCACATTAACCGGAAAGTAAGGATTCAAACCATCGACGGGGTGACTCACGAGGGCATGATCTCGGGTATCGACGAGGGCCATCTCTATCTGACAGTACCGGCGTCTGGGGCTGCGATGCGAGGATTTTACAATCCGTATTATCCGCCTTATCCTTATTACTACCCGGTCAGTCCGGTAGGGAGCGCCATTTTGCCGCTGGTGCTGTACAATTTGCTGGCTATTTCGCTGCTCTAAAGTGAATAACACAAAAAGAGCGCCCGGCAGCCGGAAGGGCTGTCGAACGCTCTTTTTCTACAAAGGTAAGTAAAAAGACAGACGCAGGAAAATTCCCGGTCTGCCTTTCAACCTATCTATACTTACTTACACATTGACGACGGCCGTAATCTCTTCGTCCAGCTCCAGTCTTACATCCTCGCGGTAAGCGCGGATATTGTACTCGGAATGAAGATAGCGCAGAATCGCTTCAATCATATTGCTTTCAACGAGATACTGGCTTCGGCCCTGTATCCACACTTCGGCGGTATAGCCGGTCTCTTCGTCCCAACTGAGTTCCACCTGCACATCCGTTGCCTTAACGCCCTTGCGCTCGGCCATGTGAAGGCAAATAGCGTTGATAATCTCATCCATGCGGAGGACGGTTGCGGACATTAGTAACGTCCACCACGTTCGTCAAACTTGCGGCGCTGCTGTCTGCGGCGGAAGAAGGAAAGGACGAGCATAACGATCAGATAGATCGCCAGCATATTAACCGCAAAGCCGAGGATGTTGCCAAAAGCGCCCATACCGCCGAACAAGCCGCCGAACAACAGACCCGCCAGACCGCCGATCATCATCCCTTTCATGAAGCTGCCGCCGCTGAAAAATCCGCGTTTAGCCGTGCCTGCCGTCGTTCCGGCCGTCGTTCCTTTGGTACTGTCGCTTCTATTTACATTGCCTTGTGTCGATTTATTCGGCGTTGTCGTGTAGCCCTGCCTTCCCGATTTGAAGCCGCCCCCGCCGCGCCGCGCATCCGCATAATCCGGGGCCGCTGCCGCGAAGAAGAGAGTAAAGGCCATAACAATCATCATTGCGCTTTTTAAGAATTTCATTAATAAATCTGACCTCCTAAAAGTTTTGTGTGCCTACCCGGTAATACGGAGACTTGTCTGAATGGTTCCATTTTTCTATACTTATTTTTTAAATAAATGGCAAAAATACTTTCCGCTAAACAGTGGACAAAGGATAGTCTGTGCTGCGATACTTAAAAATATTCAAAAAAAGGAAATCCATCATCTATCCTTCCAGGGAGGTAAAGAAATGCCGTCATCTGAAATGTTTGATATTTTTGATGAAAAGATGGTCCGGATCGGAAGCGACAGCCGGGAAAATGCGCATGCCAAAGGGCTGTGGCATCAAACGTTCCATTGCTGGGTCGTCCATCCCTCGAAGGGTGAAGGCGGAAGCCTCCTGTTTCAGCTGCGACACAGGAACAAGGATACTTTTCCGGGACTGCTGGATACTTCATGCGCGGGACATCTTCAGGCCGGAGAAACGGTGGAAGACGGAGTCCGGGAACTGCGGGAGGAACTCGGGCTGAACGTCCCGTTCGAAGAACTGGTCTATTGCGGGACGGTTGCTGAGGAGAGTATTCTATCGGACGGACTGATCGACAGGGAGTTTAGCCATGTGTTTCTTTATACTTGCGATCAGGAATTGGAGCGATATTACTTCCAGCGGGATGAAATTTCCGGGTTGTTCTTTGTAGACATTCCGAAATTCCGGCAGTTGGTTGGAGGAGAAATAGAAGCTCTTCAAATCAAGGGGATTGTCTGGGATGAGAAGGCGCAGCTTGCGAGGTCGGAGGAAAGGGTGGTGAGTCTGGGGGATTTTACGCCGAACACCGATGGATATTACCGGATGCTGTTCGAGTATTTAGGATCGGAACGTTAGATCTCCGCAAAAAAAAGGCGCGGGTACAGTACCCGCGCAAAAGCAGTTTTGAGAGATGTCAAATACTGGTGTACCCATCCGAGACAAGCTCCAGTGCACCGGTAGCCGGATCCATAATCATGCCGTGAACGGGAACACCCGGGGGGAGCAGCGGATGATGCTTAATCAGCTCCACAGTTTGAATTACCCCTTCCTCAATGCTGTCAAACCCTTTAAGCCACTTGTTAAGCTTAATTCCCGCATTTTCCAAAGTAGACAGAACCTCATCCGAAATCCCGCGCTCTTTGATCGATTGAATCATATGCTCGGCGTTCAGCGCTGCCATACCGCAGCCGTGATGGCCGACGACGATGACCTCATCCGCGCTGAGCTCGTACAGGGCAACCATCACACTGCGCATGACGCTGCCGAAGGGCTGGGAAATGACGGCGCCGGCATTTTTAATGATTTTGACGTCACCGTTCCTGAAATTCATTGCTTTCGGCAGCAGCTCCACAAGCCGCGTGTCCATGCAGGTGATGATGAGAAGCTTTTTATTGGGAAACCGGCTTGTCAGATAGGCTTCGTATTCTTTATTTTCCACAAATTTTTCGTTGAATTTCAAAATATCGGAGACTTGACTCATAATGGCGGAACCTCCTAAGTTATTTATGAACGGGAAGGAACTTCGCAGACGGAAGCCGGTTCAGGCCGGGTCCCCTCTAGGCCCCGCATATCGCGTACCAAAATATTTTGTCCATAAAGCTGTGAGTCGCTGCTCAGTTTAAAGGAAGATGTATTCTCATCGGCGTCCAGCTTCAATTGTTCCTCATAAAAAATCTCATGCTGGTTTCCAACGACTACAGGCAGACCGCCCGCTTCGACAGGTAAGTCCCCGGTATCCGGCTTGTCCAAGATCAGCAGCACATTGATGCCGTCGCATCCGCAGTCAACTGTATCGTAAAAGAGCTTGAATGTTCCCGGCTCGCTGCCCAGGCGTTCCTTCAGTCTCTGTAGAGCAAGCGGCGTCACCTGAATTTTCATTGCAGTTCACGCTCCTTTTTACTGTATCACAACGTAAGCGGTGGAACGATTCTTCAAATCTCAGATAATCCGCTCCGAAGTTGATTATACGCACTTAAAAAAGTATCATCAAGAGTAGCTTCGAAATTACGGAAAGCCGGTGACATGAATGGAACAACAATTACAGGCGGAATGGAATGCCTTCAGCATTTTATTAGCCAAAATCAGCGGATACCGAGAGGCGATCGGTCTGCTGCATTGGGATCTGCGGACGGGCGCACCCCGCAAGGGAGTGGAAGTCCGGTCGAAGACGATCGGTATGCTGAGCGGAGAGCTGTTCAAGCTGGAAACTTTGCCGGAGATGGGGCGGTTCACGGAATATTTTAGCAGACCGGAGGCCACGAGCCAGCTAACTGACGTGCAAAAGAAAATCGTCAAGGACTGCCAGAAGGAGTACGAGCGCAGCAAGAGCATTCCCCCGGAAAAATACGAGGAATACGCCGTGCTGGCCGCCCAGTCGGAGACGATGTGGGAATCGGCCAAGGGAAATAACGACTTTGCTTCCTTTGAGCCTTTGCTCAGCCGGATCGTCGCCTTCAAACAGGAATTCATCGAATATTGGGGCGTGAAAGGTACGCGTTATGACACGCTGCTGGACATGTATGAGCCTGACCTGACGGTAGAGAAGCTCGACGGGATCTTTAACCGCCTGCGCAGCCGCCTTGTGCCATTGGCCGAGCAAATCGCGGCTTCGCCACACAAGCCTGATGCGGACTTTCTAAAAGGAACTTTCGGCAAAGAAGAGCAGGAGAAGTTCGGACTCTTTATTTTGCAGCAGATGGGCTATGACTTTGAAGCGGGACGGTTGGACGAGAGCGTGCATCCTTTCGCCACGGGACTGAATCCAGGGGATGTCCGCATTACAACGAATTACCCGCAGGATAACGTGACCAGCTCCATTTTCAGCTCTCTGCATGAAGGCGGACATGCGCTGTATGAGCAAAATATCGATAAGGCCCTTGTCGGCACACCGCTTGCGCAGGGCGCATCAATGGGCATTCACGAATCCCAATCCAGACTATGGGAAAATATGATCGGCCGCAGCCGTGCGTTCTGGGAACGGTATTACGGAGATTTGCAGCAGCATTTTCCGGGAACCTTCAAGGATGTGAAGGCGGAGGACTTCTACCGGGCGATTAACCGGGTGGAGAATTCGCTGATCCGCATTGACGCTGACGAGCTGACCTATAATCTGCATATCATTATCCGGTATGAGATCGAGAAGCTTATTTTTAATGAAGGGCTCACCGTCAAGGAGCTGCCGGAGGTGTGGAACTCGAAGTACAAGGAGTATCTTGGCATCACGCCGCCGAGCGATAGCTTGGGTGTACTGCAGGACGTGCACTGGTCGGGCGGGGATTTCGGTTATTTCGCTTCATATTCGCTTGGCAACATGTATGCGGCGCAAATTCTGAATACGATCCGTAAAGAGCTGCCGGAGTTCGACTCCCTGGTGTCTTCGGGAAATCTGCTGCCGATCAAGGAATGGCTTACGGACAAAATTTACCGCTACGGCATGAGCCAGACACCAGCGCAAATTATCGAACGGGTAACCGGCGAACCGCTGAATCCCGATTATCTGGCAGATTACCTGGAAGCAAAATATCGTGAAATCTATCGTTTGGAACAGCCTGAATAGCCCTGGGGTCAGTGGATTACCATTTACCAAAGGGATATAATAGAAGAAAAACGTGTACGGAAGGAGACGGGATATGGCGAATACCTACACTTACAGTCGCAGGGAAGAAGTCGCAAACGCCATAACGCATGGCATTGGAGCCGTACTTAGCGTGGCCGCGCTTGTCCTGCTCATTGTTTATTCAAGTATGTGGGGAACGGCCTGGCATGTCGTCAGCTTCTCCATCTATGGAACCACAATGCTGCTGCTCTATTTGAACTCGACGATCGTACATAGCCTGAAGGAAGGCAAGCTAAAAGATCTGTTCGAGTTCTTCGACCACTCCTCCATCTATTTGTTTATCGCAGGGACGTATACTCCTTTCTTGCTGGTTGCCATTCGCGGTACGCTGGGCTGGAGCTTGTTTGGCGTTATTTGGGGCATCGCCTTCTTCGGAGTTCTGTTCAAAGCCTTCTTTACGAAAAAGTTTTTGTTCATGTCGACGATTTTTTATATCGCCATGGGCTGGCTGATCGTGATTGCTTGGGCGCCGCTTACGGCTGCCGTGGCAGAGGGCGGGATGGCTCTGCTGATGGCGGGAGGCATTCTGTACACCCTTGGCACCATTTTCTATGTATGGCGGGCCTTTCCTTACCATCATGCCGTCTGGCATGTATTCGTGCTGCTGGGCAGCGTGACGCATTTCTTCGCGGTGCTGCTGTATCTGCTGCCGATCCGCTGACGTCCGGCGTTTTGGCCCATTTGTCCGGGTAAAAACAAAGATAAAGATGACAAGCAAAAATGCTTGACATCTTTCTTTGTTTTATGTATTATAAGGAACGTTGAAATGGTGTAAAGTGTTTTTCCTTGACGAAGGGAGTGCCCTTGATGAGTGAGGGTAGCCGGCTAGAGAAAACCAACCGAATTAACTTATTGTTCGCATTTTACGAGCCGCTGCTTACCGATAAGCAGCAGACGTTTCTGAAATATTATTTCCATGACGATTTCTCGCTTGGAGAAATCGCTGCGGAATTCGAGATCAGCCGCCAGGCCGTCTATGAGCATATCAAGCGCGCCGAGCAGGTGCTGGAGAATTATGAGAATAAGCTGGGGTTATTGGCGAAGCATGAGAGCCGTACCCGGTATTTTGAAGAATTGCGCAGACTGCCGCAGGATGGAGCGCTGCTTGAGCCGTACAAACGGCGGTTTGCGGATATTGTGGATTCTTTGGAGAAGCTGGAGTAGCTGAAGGGAGAAAGCAGCCTATGGCATTTGAAGGATTAACCGGAAGACTGCAGAGCGTGTTCAGCAAGCTGCGCGGCAAAGGCAAGGTGTCCGAGGATGATGTGAACGAGGCTATGCGCGAGGTGCGCCTTGCGCTGCTCGAAGCGGATGTTAACTTTAAGGTCGTTAAGGACTTTGTAGCGAAGGTGAAGGAGAAGGCCATCGGTACAGAAGTGATGTCGAGCTTCACGCCGGGCATGGTAATCATCGATATCGTGAACAAGGAATTGACGGAACTGATGGGCGGAAGCCAGGCGAAGCTGGCCAAGGCGAACAAGCCGCCGACCGTTATTATGATGGCGGGCCTTCAGGGCGCCGGTAAGACGACGACCTCCGGCAAGCTGGCGAAGTTGCTGCAAAAAGGAAATCACCGTCCGCTGCTCGTAGCCGGCGATATCTACCGTCCCGCTGCGATCAAGCAGCTTCAGGTGCTCGGAGAGCAGATCAAGGCGCCGGTGTTCACGCTGGGCGACAAGACGAGCCCGGTGGAGATCGCCAAGCAGGGTCTGCAGCATGCCAAGGATAACAATCTCGATTATGTCATTATCGATACCGCCGGCCGCCTGCATATTGATGAAGACCTCATGGAAGAGCTAAAGCAGATTCATGCGGCTGTGAATCCGGATGAAGTGCTGCTCGTTGTCGACGCTATGACCGGTCAGGACGCCGTGAACGTAGCCGACAGCTTCAATAAGCAGCTTGAGCTGACTGGCGTTGTGTTAACGAAGCTTGACGGCGATACCCGCGGCGGCGCCGCCTTGTCCGTTAAGGCCGTAACCGGCTGCCCGATCAAGTTCGCCGCTCTCGGCGAGAAGATCGACGCGCTGGAGCCGTTTCATCCGGAGCGGATGGCTTCGCGGATACTCGGCATGGGCGACATGCTGTCGCTGATCGAGAAGGCGCAGGCTAACATCGACGCCGACAAGGCGAAGGAAATGGAACGTAAGATGCGCAATGCGGAGTTTACGTTCGACGACTTCCTGGAGCAGATGGATCAGGTCAAGAAGCTCGGCCCGATCGATCAGATCCTCGATATGCTCCCGGGCATGAATAAAGCCAAGGGCATGAAGGATTTGAAGGTTGACGACAAGCAGATGGGCCGCGTCGAAGCGATCGTGCATTCGATGACGAAGCAGGAGAAGAGCCAGCCCGAGATCATCAACCACAACCGCCGCAAGCGCATCGCCGCCGGCAGCGGCACCTCGCTCGCCGAGGTGAACCGGCTGATCAAGCAGTTTGATGAGATGCGCCGGATGATGAAGCAATTCTCCGGCATGATGGGCGGAATGGGCGGAGGCAAAGCCTCCAAGAAGAACGCCATGAAGCAGCTCAAAGCGCTCGGCGGTAAAGGCATGAAGTTCCCTTTCCGCTAAACCGGTTTGTTTGGATCAACCATTGTACAACATAGGTTGATCAGGTTTTGATCTTTGCGGTACGATTAACCATTGTACAACATAGGTTAATCCGCCCTTAGTCTTTTAGTCTGAGATTAACCATTGTATAACATAGGTTGATCAACTCTCTTTAATCTTTGGCAGTTAGCTTTTGGGGTTCAACCCGTAACTAGATAGATTCACTGTTAAGCGTGTCCCGCCAGGGACGGAAAGCGATCATTACCCAACCATCCAAGGTCCAGCCAGTCCTAACGCCAACGCTAATTGCCATTAGCGGGTGTCCAGAGGGCGGCAGCCCTTGGGGCCCTCCCTTGGAAGGGAGGGTTTGGGAGGGATCGAAACTCTTTGAAGGAGGTGAATTTCGTGGCAGTACGTATTCGTCTGAAACGTATGGGTGCTCATAAAGCGCCTTTCTATCGTGTAGTGGTTTCCGATTCCCGGTCTCCTCGTGACGGTCGTTTTATCGAGGAAATTGGTTACTATAACCCGGTTGCTCAACCGGCAGTAGTGAACATCGATGAGGAAAAAGCGCTCAAGTGGCTTCAAACCGGTGCGCAAGCATCCGACACGGTTCGCAACTTGCTGAGCAAAGCGGGTGTGTTGAAGAAGTTCCATGAGTCGAAGCAAGCGAAATAATGACTGATGATTGCGAGGGTCCTCTATGGAAGAATTAGTTGCAGTTATTGCTAAGGCTTTAGTGGATCATCCGGAAGATGTAACGGTACGGACCGTGGAGAAGGATCATCTGATTGTATATGAACTGTCCGTTCATCCCAATGATGTGGGCAAGGTCATCGGCAAGCAGGGGCGAATCGCCAAAGCGCTCCGGACAGTCGTTACATCGGCAGCAGTCAAGAGCGATAAGCGCGTCACCGTGGATATTTTATCCTGATCGGTGACCATTCAAAAGAGGGGCTGGGGATCGCTGGATTCCGGCTCCTTTTGTCTAATTAAGAGACATAAGATGCGCCCCTGCGGAGCATAGGCTTGTTACGCCGGGGAACGTTAAACATATAAAGCTGAAGCGTTAGGGAGTGAATGGCATGACGGAATCGCTGTTAACGGTAGGCAAGCTGGTCAATACCCACGGGATTCGCGGTGAAATCAAAATATTGTCCCGGACCGATTTTCCCGAGGTGAGGTTTGCTCCGGGGGGTAAGCTGCTCATTATTCAGGAAGATGGAAAGGGGCGGCTTGAGGTCACTGTAGAGGCGGCACGCGAGCATAAGGGAATGTATATCGTGAAGTTGAAGGGCTATAACGACATTAACCAGGTGGAAAAATATAAAGGCAGCCTGATCAAAGTTACAGAGGGCGACCGCGTGGAACTGCCGGAGAACGAGTACTATTTTCACGATATTATCGGCTGTGAGGTCTATACGACTGAAGCGGAAGGCGCGCCGCTTGGTGTCATTTCCGAGATTTTGACACCGGGAGCCAATGATGTATGGGTTGTCAGACGTCCCAAAGGCCAGGATATTCTGATTCCTGTTATTGACGACGTAGTTCTTGATGTCGATGTGCAAAGCAAGCGGGTGAAGATTCAGCTGATGGAAGGACTGCTGTCATGATCCGAATCGATGTGCTGACGCTGTTTCCGGAAATGTGTGAAGGTGTATTCGGGACGAGCATTTTGGGTAAGGCGCGGGAAAAAGGCATCGCCCGGCTGAATGCGGTGAACTTCCGCGACTATGCGAACAATAAGCACGGCAGCGTCGATGACACCCCATATGGTGGGGGAGGCGGCATGGTGCTCAAGCCCGAGCCGATTTTTGCCGCGGTGGAGCATCTTCTGGACAATCTCGAGGGACGGTCAGATTCAGGAGACCAAGCGATAAGTATAGCTCAAGAGGAGAGTGCCAACCTGCGTATTATTCTCATGTGTCCGCAAGGCCGCACTTTCAACCAGCGAATCGCAGAGGAGTTAGCCAAGGAGAAGCATCTCATTTTTATTTGCGGCCATTACGAGGGCTATGACGAGCGTATCCGCGAGCATTTGGTTACGGATGAACTGTCCATCGGTGACTATGTGCTGACAGGGGGAGAACTGCCCGCCCTTACGGTTATCGATGCGGTAGTCCGTTTACAGCCGGGAGCGCTTGGGAATGAGTCCTCTGCGGTGACCGATTCGTTCAGTACGGGACTGCTGGAGTATCCGCATTACACGCGTCCGGCTGAGTTTCGCGGCTGGAAGGTGCCGGATATGCTGCTGAGCGGCCATCATGCCAATATCGAAGCATGGCGGAGGGAGCAGTCGCTGAAACGGACGCTGGAGCGCAGACCCGAGCTGCTGGAGCAGGCTGAGCTTACACCGAAAGACCATAAGCTGCTGGAACGATTGAAAACGGAATTAAATAAGACTTGCAGCGGCAGCCGTAGTGAAGAACAGAAGGCGTCTTTTTAACAAATAAGTTAAAAGACGCCTTTTTTGTTGGGATGAAATGCAATTAGCCGTCATAAAAAGTTCGATAGAGCCATATATTATTAAGGTGTCATTACCTGGATTTTTGGGTAATAAAGTAAGACGCCGTAAAATATAGAAAAGGCTTAACCAGCGAAAGGATGAACTTTGAAATGACAACGAAGTCACATGAAGATTTCAAGCCGGATACGAACCCGATCCGCAAAGAGGCGGAGCCGCTCCGCACGGTCAGCGATATTATCGACTTCTACAAGAACCGAAAATCATGAAGTTCCTCATCCCTTGAGGGGCGGGAGCAAAACCTATCCAATCAACCTGCTAGGAGTCTATCGCCATCCATGCAGAGAGATATTTTCCAAGAGAACCACTCAATCTATGAGCTTCGGCTCACGGATTGTGTGGTTCTCTGCGTTATTAGCCAAATAGATAAATGGGCAGAAATACAGAGCATTTTGCAAAATGGTAAGCAAATGAAAAAAGACCGTCCGAAGACGGTCTCTACCCGAGGCGCTTAACTTTCATGATCCGTATCCCGCGCCACCAAAAGCCGATTCATTAGCCAATGGTCCGGGTAAGGGATACGTTCAACATGTCATTATTAATGTGAACGCACCTCCTTTCCTTGTAGGGACAGTATAGCACAGCAGTACTGAAATATCTATATAATTCTAAATATTTTTTTAGCATTTTAACGGGGAGGGAGATAGTGGTGTGCAAATATTGGGGATATCATAAATCTTGTGAAATGTTGATATAAATAAAGGGTATTTTGTATTATTATTATTAATATATCAGTTCTGAAGGAGGTATTTTATGAAATATTTTAATTATAAGTTAATTAGTACATACCGTACTCAACTGATGGGGATAGCCATATTATGGATTGTATTTTTTCACTCTACTATTAATACCTCCTCTTTTCCAATTATTAATACATTTAAAACAATCGGATATGGAGGAGTAGATATTTTTTTAATGCTATCTGGTTTGGGATTATACTTCTCGTGTCAGAAAGACAATAACGTTATAACATTTTATAAGAGACGACTACTGCGTATTATTCCAACTTATATGATATTTGTATTTATTATTTGTCTCCTTTATTGGTATGTTGGTGAAATGTCGCTTACAGATGTAGTTTTGAATTTGACCACACTAAGTTTTTGGATGGACTCTAAAAATAAATTTGATTGGTATGTCCCTGCAATTTTGGTTCTATATTTACTTACACCCGTATTTATGTACTATTTTAAGTCGAAAAACAAGTATATTTCAGTTGCTGCGGCTATTCTTATTGGATTACTAATAACTATTGCTATTACACCAACACCTCTATCTTATCTAAATATTTTTACTATAAGAATTCCAATATTTTTCATGGGATTTCTTATAGGTTATTGGATTGAGAACGGTAAGAAAGCTAACTTGCTACATTTAATAGTAAATATAGTAATGGCAATTTTGGGTTTGATCTTTTTAGCTGTAAGTATAAAGTATTTATCTTATGAATTTTCATGGCACTATGGCTTATTTTGGTATCCATTTATTTTAATTACACTACCTTTGTGTATGTTTTTGGCAGCCTTTTTACAAACTCTTTCAGAGCTTGGTATTAAAAAATTTATCTTCTTAACTTTCTGTGGCACACACAGTCTTGAAATATATTTGATCCATGAAAGGGTTTTACATATTACTGCTAAAATAAGCGGAAGTCTAAGTATAGACAATTTTATATATAATCTAATTTGCATTTTAATTGCTTTAGTAATGGCATTTTTGCTAAAAAAATCAATAACTAGCTTTACCACTAAATTCACGAGAACTATTCAATCAAGAAAAGCAGCTTAAATTAATTTATATCACTATACTCTGATCCTAATGATCCGGATAATTATTGCACCAATCTGTAAATTCTGCGTTAGATTTATACTTGCAACAATGGGGGAATAAGCCGTATAATAATATTCGTCGCTGACATTTCGCATATAAATGCGTAGGGGGCACCCATAATATTAGCAGGGTAAGCACACTAGCGGCTTACATATATCGGGGTATGGCGCAGTCTGGTAGCGCGCACCCTTGGGGTGGGTGAGGCCGTGGGTTCGAATCCCGCTACTCCGATTTTCTTGAACTTAAAAAACCGCAACCTAACCAATTTGACATTGGCAGGCTGCGGTTTTTTTATTTCGTTACGTTGATCGCACCTACGGATGAGGAGAGGGAGAGGAGCGGCCCGCCTCCATTTATATCGCTTTTGCCAGAGGGTACTCCTGTAACGCGGCCGAGCTCGGTGTCCGCATCAAGGGTACAGCTCACCGATTGCTCTAAGGTAGCGCTTATGCTGCCCACATCAGTGCTGGCTGTGAGGGAGGAGCTTCGATCCATTGCGGCAATACCAAGTGAAATGCTGCCGGTGTCGGTGTTTATGCTAGATTTCCCCGTAATATGTGCGTTCTCAATACTCACACTTCCGACATCGCTGGAGATATGATAGGTGCCCGTTAATTTGTGAAGTTTGATTTTTCCAACATCGCCCTCAATGTCATACCGGCTAATGCTTACGGGAATTTCAATAACATATGAGATGCTGAAGTCCGAGGTGCCGTATGTTCTGCTTGCCCATGACCATAAATCGGTATCAGGCTTATCTTTCGGATGTGTGTTCACTTTCAGTACGCCGCCGCTCTCCCGAATGGATACTTCGGCATTGTCCAATATGCGCTGACTGTCGTCTTTTCTGCCAAGCGTATTGTAAGAAATGATCGTTGCGGTTACTTTTAAATCGGCTCCACTGCCCGGCTTGACTTCAATATCGCCTACCGAATTATCCAGGACAAGCGCCGAAGCCGAACCGACTGAACTCTGGGTGGAGAGTTCTTTGGTGATTCTTCCAGACTTGAGCTGGTCCGATACATGATCCGCAGTGTCTTCAATCGTTTTCGCGGCGCTACCCGCTATCTCCCCGACGTTTTGCTGAACGGTCTCGCCGAAAGACTGCGCTGCTTCCCCGATATCCCGCATCGAGGTCTCCATCTCGTTGCTTGCGCTGTCCGCCGACTTACCGGGAAGCGGTGTACAGCCTGCCAGAAGAAGTGCCGCCATTGCGGCAGCGATTGTCACTTTCTTCATACTTTCTCCCAAGTCGTTATCCCCCTTTAATCCCATAATTGCTGCCTGAAATATGTACTAACTGCATTATATCTTATGGAAATTTATTGAAACAGGGGCTGGAGACTGGTGCTAAACTAGACCAAAGTTGGGGAAGATCGAGATAACGGGCCGCTGCACCGGCAAACATCCTACAAGTATTCGGCATCGGCCTAAAAAGTTGTTTCGAAAAAAAGACTTCCCGTATAATAATAAATAAAGCCCCCAAAAGAAAGGATACTTGCTGATGCGATACATTGTATTCCTCATGATTTTGTTGGCGGTCGCTGTCATTTATGCTATAATCCGGGTTCTGAGCATAAGGAAGACGAAAAAAGGAAATATTCCAAAGAATAATGTGATTCCGCTGGATCCGCACCGCAAATCGCGGAAGAGTACGGATGAACAGCCCTGCTCCAGCTGCAAAAAGAAAAACGGTAAACTTATTTTTTATGCACAGGATGACGGTTCGATTGTCGGCTTATGCAAGGACTGCCAAGCAAAGGCCAAAAAGCGGGATATGCTTCCCCTATAATTTCATAAATAGGTTGTATTCACTGGCCTGATATGGTATCATTATTTCTGTTGTGTGGAATACGGTGGTCCGCTGCGGATGATGAAGGAGAACAAAGATTTCTCCGGAGGAGGCATGAACACCTGTACGGAAGGAGGAAGTCCTTAATGAATATTTTGCAAGAAATTACACAAGAACAGCTCCGCAAAGATATCCCGAGCTTTCGCCCTGGCGACACTTTGAAAGTGCACGTTAAGGTCATCGAGGGAAGCCGCGAACGTATTCAGCTGTTCGAAGGCGTTGTAATCAAACGCCGCGGTGGCGGAATCAGTGAGACTTTTACGGTTCGTAAAATTTCTTACGGCGTTGGTGTGGAAAGAACATTCCCAATCAACTCGCCTAAGATTGACAAAATCGAAGTAACTCGCCATGGTAAAGTTCGCCGCGCTAAGCTGTACTATCTGCGTGAACTGCGTGGTAAAGCCGCAAGAATTAAAGAGATTCGTCGCTAATCCAAGCGGCAAAGGAAAGGGGCTTGATTTCAAGCCCTTTTCGTTTATTAAGATTTTGACATCCTTACAAATAGATAAAGCTGGGGACAGGCTTCTTTCGAAAAAGCCTTCTGAGGAAGTTGAGGCAGAGGTTTTTTGGGTTGAAGTTTTTTTTGACTTGTTTGGAGACGGTTCATAAAAAAGCCTTGGATAGTCAAGGTTAAGAAGAGGACGGTGAACTATGCAGCAGGATTTGCAGCAGGGACAAGACGAGGGCGAGAATCAGGCTTCGCAGGTTCCACCCAAGCAAAAGAATGAAGCGTTGGAATGGGTGAAAGCGATCGCGATCGCTTTAATACTGGTTTTTCTGATTCGCTGGCTGTTGTTCAAACCGTTTATTGTGGACGGACCCTCCATGAAGCCGAACTTCCATACCGGCGAGCGGGTAATCGTCAATGAAATTCTGTATGACTTCCGGTCCCCGCAGCGGGGTGAAGTTATTGTATTTCACGTGCCTTCCGAAGGCAGGGATTTCATCAAACGGGTTATCGCTGTAGCCGGGGATACCGTAAAAGTTGAAGGCGACGTAGTAACCGTAAACGGCAAAAAGGTAGACGAGCCCTACATACAGGGAGCAATCGACCAGGCGCATAAGAACAACCAGCTTTACAACAACAAGAACTTCCCTAACGAGGAAATTAAGGACGGAGTCGTGCCTGAAGGCCATGTATTCGCTATGGGGGACAACCGGTCCGACAGTACAGACAGCCGGATGATCGGCTATATTCCGCTTAGCGATATCGTCGGCCGGGCCGATGTAATTTTCTGGCCGGTGTCGGATATGGAATGGATTAAGCATTAGCATAACTTACTCAAAGGAGGCGATGGGCAGTGACCATACAATGGTTTCCGGGTCATATGACGAAGGCCAGACGGCAAATCGAGAATAAATTGAAGCTCATTGACGTTGCTATAGAACTGCTCGATGCCCGTCTTCCGCTGTCCAGCCGCAATCCGATGATTGACGATATTTTGCGGGATAAGCCGCGGCTTATTATTTTGAACAAAAGCGATCTGGCCGACCCCGAGATGAACCGGCAGTGGCTTGCTTTTTTCAAGAGAGAGGGGCATGCCGCGCATCTCGTGGACGCCTCGACCGGTAACGGAGTCAAGGAAATTCCGGATCAGGTCAAGCTTTTGCTCAAAGAAAAAATCGACAAGCAGATCGCCAAAGGGATGAATCCGCGGGCAATGCGGGCGCTCATCGTCGGCATTCCCAATGTGGGAAAATCTACGCTGATCAACCGGATGGCCGGCCGCAACATCGCGGCTACGGGCGACCGCCCGGGCGTCACGAAGGGACAGCAGTGGATCAAGACCGGAGGGAACCTTGAGCTTCTCGATACCCCGGGGATATTGTGGCCGAAGTTCGAGGATCAGCAGGTCGGTTACCGGCTGGCGATTACCGGAGCGATTCGCGAGGAAATTCTCAATGTGGAAGACATCGCGTTCTATGCGGTCAAATATTTGCTGCGGGACTACGGTGACAGATTCCGGGAGCGTTACGGGATTGACAAGCTTCCAGAGGATCTGGAAAACCCGGATGAAATTGTGGCGGTCATGGAAGCGGTGGGCCGTAAGCGCGGCTGCCTGGTTAGCGGAGGAAGAGTGGATCTTGAGAAGGCTTCCCGTACTCTGCTGCACGAACTGCGTGCCGGCAAGCTGGGCCGGTTCACGCTGGAGGCTCCGGACACCAAAGGCTAACAGCGCGGGTTGTGTACTTGATAATAGCAGGCCCGAATGCAGAAGGTCTTCCGGGGGCAATACAGTTTATGTATAACCAGCAATTGAATAGCAGCGCGCTGCAGATGAAGGGTTCGCCATTTTGGCGGCTCTTTTTTTGCATTGAAGGGGAAGAGCGTAGCTTAAGCGGAGAAACTTTTTACGTAACCTTGCGTTTCAATAACTAGAAGTATATGCAATAGCAGTGTTAACTGAGCGGCTATGGAAAAAGAATCCGTATAAATAGTGGAGTGACCTTGCCCGCTGGCCTGTGGTAAGCTTGAATAAGAAGCAGGCGATAAGCCGCGGAAATTACAATTTTGGCAGGTGGGTTAACGGATGGATATCGATATGCTGTTCTATGAAAAAGAGGGCTGGGAGCAGTCCTACTGCCGCATTGCCGGAGTGGACGAGGTAGGCAGAGGCTGTCTGTTCGGCGACGTGGTTGCGGCTGCGGTCATTTTGCCGGAGGGTCTGATTATCGAGGGAGTAGATGACTCCAAAAAGCTGACGGCCAAAAAACGGGAAGCCCTGTACGACTCAATTATGGAGCAGGCGCTGGCTGTCAGTGTGGGGCATGTGGACTCTTCCATGATCGATGAAATCAATATCAAGCAGGCTTCAAGGCTGGCTATGAAAAAAGCGGTTGAAGGTCTGGGCATCCTGCCCGATTATATGCTGATTGACGCGGAAAAGATCGATCTCTCTCTGCCACAGCGGGCAATTATCAAAGGGGATGCCAACAGTCAATCGATCGCGGCGGCGTCCATCGTAGCTAAGGTGACTCGCGACAGGCAGTGCGAAGGCTTATGGGAGGACTTGTATCCGGATTACGGGATTGCGATACATAAGGGTTATGCGACAAAGCTTCACCGCGAGCGGATTGTAGCGCTGGGGCCGACGCCGATGCATCGGCGCAGCTTTTTGGGGAGAATCTTGGTGGAGCAGCCTACATTATTTTAGCAGATTTTTAAAAATGAGAAATATAGATGTAGGGCAGTCCGGTGAGTTGTTAAGCCGGGCTGTTTTTTTCAAGGTAAAAATGGAGTACAAACCGCTTCACTTGCAAAAATAGCGGCGGATGCCGATATAAAAGCAAGAAGATAAGAAGACAGGAGGAAGCGGCGTGAACATTGGGTCTTTGATTCGCGGACTGCTGGGAGACAGCAAGCCTGGAGAAGCGAAAACACTGGAATTGAAAGAAGGACAGATCGTCCGCGGCGTTGTTCTGGGTGTATCGGAATCGGGAAAAGAAGCGCTAGTGCAAATTCACGGTACGCCTGTGCGTGCAGAGCTGGAGACGCCGCTGCAGCCGGGGCAATCACTAAATTTGCAGGTTGGACCTCCGGGGGATCGGGGGCTGCCGGTATTGAAGCCCGCTCCGGCGGGCAGCAGCGCTCTCCCGCAGACGATGGGGGAGGCGCTGAGTGCGCTTGGTCTGACCGATTCAAAGGCAGGGCTCGAAATCATTCAGGCTATGCAGGCCGGTGGGCTGCCGCTGACCAAGGAAACGGCAGCCAAGGTGAATCTGATTATGGGCGCCAAGCCGGCGAATGTGCCTGTGCAGGAGTGGCTGGAAGCGGCTGTCATTGCGGAAAAAAGAGGTCTCCCGGTAACCCCTGATAGTGTCAGAGGGCTTCAGCAGGCGGTGTTCGGGCCGCAGCTTCACCAGCTGCTGTCCGCGTTGGAGGATCAGTTGAACCTGTGGATGGAGCAGCAGAAGGGCGGCGGCGAAGGATTGGCGTCACAGCT
>NZ_ASSD01000406.1 GCF_000520715.1 Paenibacillus zanthoxyli JH29 | reverse complement strand
AGCAGACATCAGGCATCCACTATAGCGACGAAGCTATATAATTAGCTCAATCTAACAAGGAGGTAGTTATATGAATTATAGTAAAAAACTACTAGTACCACTTTTGATTTTAAGTTTTGCGGCTTTTCCTGTATCGGCATTTGCCAAAGACGCACCTGCAACTGCAAGTTTGGATCTGTCAAATGTAAATGTGGTTCACCAAGAATCTCAAGAAGTAGCAAAGAACAAATTGGCGATCATACTTGACGTTGCAAAAAATGCGGTTGCAGAAGAAAGGAGATCTAAAGTCAGCCTTGCAAGAGTTTCCG
Organism: Paenibacillus zanthoxyli JH29; assembly: GCF_000520715.1. GTDB lineage: Bacteria > Bacillota > Bacilli > Paenibacillales > Paenibacillaceae > Paenibacillus_AQ > Paenibacillus_AQ zanthoxyli. The sequence continues at coordinate 2,277 of NZ_ASSD01000406.1, read as the reverse complement.
ATCAGAGCACCTATGATTACATAACGTTTGATGATCAATACACTTATTTCTATGAGGAAGCAGCTAATCAAGAGCCTCAACTTATAGTAGTTGATAAGGCTGAAACCAATGTAGAAAGCTTATTAAGTCAAGACCTTAATGACAGCAGTTTTAATACTGCTGCTGCAACAGCAGGTACAGGTTTTGTTACAGACGGAGTAGGCGGAAGAATAAACGTAACAACAACAGGCAGTGCTGGAAGTTATCTAATGGCTCTTATGAGTCTTCCAGAAGTTAACTCTAGTGTTGTCAGTTTGGATAGACCAACTCATATTGCTTTTAATTATGGTGGATTTGAATACACCTCTACTAGCACTGGAGGCATTGGCTCCTGGGCGGCAGACATGGGACTTGAGCTTTATAATAACTTGGGACCAAGTTCTACTAGCTATGCCTGGAAGCCAGTAATAATATTGAAAAAGAAAAATCGTGTAACAACAACTAAGGATAGTGGATGGGACCAATATGCTACAGCATTCGCATCGGGGTACGATCAAGTTCAGAATAAGAATGGCTATAAGCCAGGAACATCTCCTCTTATTTATTGGTGGTACAATTATAACGGTAAAGTTAGAATGAAAATTGATGGATGGGCAATATCTCCAAATTTGGGAGGATATAGTCTATCGGATACGAATCTTATTACAATACTAGAATCAAGCGCTAGCTGGAATATTCCTTCCATTAGTAGATGGAAGCTTTTGTCAACGGTTGTGAGTAATGATGATACTGGTAAAAATAGCACTACTTTCTCAAGCTTACAATTAAATGGCGCAGCACTTGCTAGCGGTGCCTTATCAAGTCCACAGAATGATCATTCGAATGTAACTGTAAACAGTAGCACTTCTGTTTCAATTGTTGTAAATAGTAGCATATATTAGGTATAATAATAGACAATGGATTGTCTCTTTCCATTGTCTATTATTCTTAAATGGAGGTAATTATGAAGAAAATGTTGAAAGTATTGTTGTGTATGGTGTTTATTTCAATGGTTTTTGGAGTAAGTAATGTATTTGCATCTCGAGAGCACCCGGAAGTTTTTATTGATAATAAAAAATTGGATATCTATGCTAATGTTACTTCTCTCGGTACGACGCTTGTCCCAATGCGTCCAATATTTGAGGCATATGCGATGAGAGTTGATTGGGACAATAATACCAAAACTGTAACTGCAACGAAGAATGACACTACAATTAAGTTAACCAATAATTCATATGAAGCTTATTTAAATGGAGAAAAAGTAACCTTAAATCAGGCCCCCTCACTTGAACCTACTAGCAATATATTCTATGTGAATTTAAGATTTATATCTGAAGCACTAGGCGCAGATGTCACTTGGAGTAAAACAACTGATGATGCATCAATACACATTAACTTTTCTGAATAATTTCTAATTTTAAAGCCTATCTGTTAACTTGAAGTGACCCCTGTCAAGTAGACACCAGATAAAAAGCAATATTTAAGCAGCCTGAGTTCGGTATTCATAGGGACTCAGGTTGTTTAGTTTCGCTTGGAAACGTGCATGGTTGTAAAAGTGGAAATATTGTTGAACTGCATGCTCTAACTGCCTGGAAGAATGAGAGGAATGGAGATTGAAGCACTCAGTTTTAAAATGACTGAAAAAGTTCTCTATACAGGCATTGTCCCAGCAGTTTCTCTTTCTGGACATACTGGCCTTAATACCGTATCGCTTAAGTAGACTGCCTTGGGTATCCCGTCGTTTCCTCGCCTTTTTGACTGTATCAAACACCAACTTTAAATCGTTTTTAGGGCTGACCTGGTACGCTACAATCTCATTGTTAAAGAGATCTTTAATCGCTGAGAGGTAGAGCCTTTGCCCATTGAAGAGCAGAAGGTAATATCCGTTACCCACTTTTGGTTCGGCTGCTCTGCATGAAACACTCTGTTCAGGTGATTCTCAGAGATGACGTAAGGCTCTTTCTTGCCGAAGTAAGTCCTATTCCTCCGAATGACCGCCTGAATTCCCAGCTCACCCATAAGTCGCTGCACACGCTTATGGTTCATGTGGATGGCATAGGTGCGCTTCAGCCAAACATTCACTCTGCGGTATCCATAAAATCCCTTTGAATTTCTCGTAACATTCTACTATTTTAAGTTTCATGGCTTCATCTTCGCGTTGCTTTGGTGAAACGATCTTTTGTCGGTTTATCTACTTGTAATATCCACTTTTAGATACCTCAGCTAGTACCTTGACCGCATAGCATTTAAGACTTACCC
>NZ_ASSD01000405.1 GCF_000520715.1 Paenibacillus zanthoxyli JH29 | reverse complement strand
GCGGCCAATTCCTCGGCGAGAACGGCTCCAACCTTGCGGCCGTAAGCCGTTGGCACACGCGTGCCAACCAGCGCAATGCCGGGTCTATGCAGCAGCTCAGCCCGTCCCCGGTAGTATAGTACCCAAGGGGGCTGGGATATTTCCTTCAGCAGCTGAGGATATCCACCATCGAATAGGGTAACCATCGATATATGGGCCGATTCCATGAGAGAATGACGCTCTTTAACCCATTCCGGGGTCAGAATTTTCGACAGCTTTGCAGACATTCCCGGCGTTAGGCCAACTCTCTCCCAGTCCTCCGCCGTACAGTCAAACGCCTTCTCCGACACTAATCCCGCTTTGCTTATTTTGTCGATGCTTCTCCAGCCGATGCCCTGCACTTCATGCAAGCCGAATAATATATCCCGATTGTTCATATTTAGACTCTCCCTTAGCATAGAAGGCGCATGCCCTCCCTATTTTGTGTTACTCGCAGCGCAAACGCAAAAAAGCAACCTTCTATTCCCCTAAAGAGAATAAAAGGTTGCTTACCTTTGTTATTATTATACACCATTGAACCGTTACCGGAAGTACCGTTTTGTCAGGGAACAGCGGCCCGGGAATACTGCGGCGCTTCACAACAAACTTAATGCGTCGTGCAAGCGTTTAAAATCCCTCTTTCCTCTAGTACGCTTACCAGCGTGGAACCCATTTCAGCGGGTGTTGGAGCAACTCTGATGCCGCAGGCTTCAAGCACAGCGATTTTCTCGCTCGCCGTACCCTTTCCGCCCGAAATAATCGCGCCGGCATGACCCATGCGCTTGCCTGGAGGGGCTGTCTTTCCCCCGATGAAGCCGACTACCGGCTTGGTCATATGGTCACGAATCCACACGGCGGCTTCCTCTTCTGCCGTTCCGCCGATCTCACCGATCATAATGACCGCCTTCGTACTGGGGTCATCGTTAAATCTTTTTAGAATATCGATAAATTCCGATCCCTTGACCGGATCGCCTCCGATGCCGACCGCAGACGACTGGCCGATCCCGCGGGTTGTCAATTGATGAACCGCTTCATAGGTAAGCGTTCCGCTGCGGGAAACGACGCCGACATACCCCGGCATGTGGATATAGCCCGGCATGATGCCGATTTTACATTCCCCAGGCGTAATGATACCCGGACAGTTCGGACCGATCAGCACGGTTGAGCGGCCTTCCAGATAACGCTTCACCTTCACCATATCAAGCACCGGAATTCCCTCTGTAATGCAGATTACAAGATCGAGCTCGGCGTCCACCGCTTCCATAATCGAATCGGCTGCATAAGCCGGAGGCACATAAATAACGCTGGCGGTTGCGCCCGTCGCCTTCTTAGCATCGATCACCGTATTGAAGATAGGCAGACTTACGATTTTGCCGTCATTTAGCGTGATGTCAAATGAGGTGCCTCCTTTTCCCGGCGTAACGCCGCCCACCATCTTCGTGCCGTACTCCAGCGCACCTTTTGTATGGAACAAGCCCGTCGAGCCCGTAACTCCCTGCGTGATGACTTTCGTATTTTTATCGACAAGAATGCTCATCCATATTCACATCCTATTCCTTTTTGTAAAGTACAGGAAATCGCGCAAATCTGTCGTTACTGCACCAGAGAGACAATTTTCTGAGCACCGTCAGCCATGGAATCCGCCGAAACGATATTCAGTCCCGAACCGGACAAGATCTGCTTGCCAAGCTCCACGTTAGTGCCTTCAAGACGGACTACGAGCGGTTTGGTCAGACCCAGCTGCCCGGCCGCCTCCACCACTCCGCTGGCAATCACGTCGCAGCGCATAATCCCGCCGAATATGTTAATGAAAATCCCTCTCACTTTAGAGTCGGACAAAATAATCTTGAACGCCTCGGTTACTTTCTCCACGGTTGCGCCGCCGCCCACATCAAGGAAGTTGGCCGGTTCGCCTCCGTAATATTTGATGATGTCCATCGTCGCCATCGCCAATCCTGCACCGTTAACCATACAGCCGATATTGCCATCCAGCGCAATATAGCTCAGATCGTACTTGGAGGCTTCGATTTCCTTCTCGTCTTCCTCGTCCAGATCGCGTAAATCCTGAATATCCTTATGGCGAAACAGCGCATTGGAGTCAAAATTCAGCTTGGCGTCCAGTGCCAGAACGCTGCCGTCCTTCGTGATAACCAGCGGATTAATTTCGGCAATCGAGCAGTCTTTATCCACAAAAGCGGAATAGAGCGCTTGCATAAACTTGACCGCCTTGCCAATGAGATCATTCGGGATGGAAATATTGTAGGCCAGCCTGCGTGCCTGAAACACCTGCAGCCCCACCGCTGGATCAATGGTTTCTTTAAAAATCTTCTCCGGACGCAGGGCCGCCACCTCTTCGATCTCAGTTCCGCCCTCTTCGGAACCCATCAGCACGATGCGCCCCGTTCCCCGGTCGACCACAAGCCCAATATAATACTCCTTGAGGATTTGGCAGCCCTCTTCGATGAGCAGCCGTTTTACGACTTTGCCTTCCGGACCCGTCTGATGGGTCACCAATGTCTTGCCAAGAATTTCCCCGGCATATGAGCGGACTTCATCCAAATTCTTTGCGACCTTGACGCCCCCGGCCTTTCCTCTGCCGCCCGCATGGATCTGTGCTTTCACAACGGCGACGGGACTGTTCAGTTCCTGGGCTGCAGCCACCGCTTCCTCTACGGTAAAAGCCACTTTCCCATTCGGTACAGTGACGCCGTAACTTTTCAGCACTTCTTTTCCCTGATACTCGTGGATATTCATTCCGGAAGCCTCCTAAAATGTAGTGGAACCCGCAGGCAGCCTGCAAACTTCCCGCTTTCCGTATTGATTACCGCTAATTTGGAAACCCAGAATATTGTATCATGTTTTTAAAACGCTTACCTCATAAATCTTTCATGGTTTATACATACATTTTCGCATGGTTTCATGCCATAATGCGAACGATATCATTGACAATTTTCCCACTCATCCATCTCAACTACGGGAATTTGCTTGATGCACCCTGTTCAATAAACTGCGGAACTGCAGAAGGAGATCTCCGAATTCCTCTTTGGACATTTTCATTCCTTCAACCATTACACCCGGGATTTCCTTGGCTTTATTCTGAAGCGCCCAACCTTCCTCCGTTGGAGAAATCAGCACTTTGCGCTCATCGTCCTGCGAACGCTCGCGAATAATCAGTCCGGCGGCCTGCAGCCGCTTCAGCAGCGGGGTTAACGTGCCAGAATCAAGGTACAAGGCGGCGCCAATCTCCTTGACCGTACATTGCTCTTTCTCCCAAAGAACAAGCATCACTAGATATTGTGAATACGTAACGCCCAGCTCATCGAGAAATGGCTGATACAGCTTCGTTATCTCACGCGAACAGGCATAGATAGTAAAACAAAGCTGGTTATCGAGCAGCAGTTCTGGAGTGATCGTTGATTTTTGTGTCATAGCTAATATTCACCTGCTTTTTTTCCTTAATTTTATCATATTTTGCTGTTTGAATGTTAATTGTGAAAAATCGTTTGACTTCAATTTAATTAGTGTTAAATTATTTTGTATAAAATATTAATTTATCGCGTTTCAGCTTGACGGCTCTGGAGAAGCTTCAGTTGGCAATGGGTATTGATTTGTACCTTGAATGATTTATATAATGGATGCATAGCAATATTTTCGGAAAATGGGGAAGCACCTCTTTACTGAAGCTTTGCGCACATGATGTGCCGACTTTAGGAGTGAGGTGTTTTGTTATGTATGGAAAAATGCACAGTGCGTGCCTGTATGGAATTGAGGGCGTAATGATCGGGGTGGAGGTGGACCTCGCAAACGGCTTGCCGCAGACCCATATTATCGGGCTTCCCGACTCTGCCATACGCGAGGCGGCTCTT
>NZ_ASSD01000404.1 GCF_000520715.1 Paenibacillus zanthoxyli JH29 | reverse complement strand
GGGGCGGCCGTCCCCGCAGCGGCTGTGCACGAATCGTCTGCGGTCAAATGGCTGCTGATCGGAGCTGCCGGGCTGGTGCTGCTCTGGCTGATTGTGCTTCCGCTGGCTATTGTGCTGACCGAGGCGCTTAAGCAGGGCTGGAATGTATACTGGACCGCGCTGAAAGATTCCGACGCCGCTTCCGCACTGCGGATGACCCTTTTGGTAGCGGGCATTAGCGTGCCGCTGAATACGGTATTCGGCGTAGCGGCCGCCTGGGCCATAGCGAAGTTTAAATTTCGCGGCAAGGGAATGCTTATTACGCTTATTGATCTTCCCTTTGCCGTCTCGCCGGTTATCGGCGGTCTCGTGTATGTCCTGGTCTTCGGTGCGCATGGCTGGTTCGGCCCGTGGCTTGGCGCGCATAATATCAAAATCGTGTTCGCCGTTCCGGGCATCGTGCTCGCCACGATGTTCGTAACGTTTCCGTTTGTAGCCCGGGAATTGATCCCGCTAATGGAAGACCAGGGAACGCAGGAGGAGGAAGCGGCGCTTACGCTGGGCGCAAAGGGTTGGCAGATCTTTTTCCGCGTAACGCTTCCCAATATTAAATGGGGCCTGCTGTACGGCATTATTCTGTGCAACGCACGGGCGATGGGCGAATTCGGCGCAGTCTCGGTTGTCTCCGGCCACATTCGGGGGGAGACCAATACGCTCCCGCTGCATGTGGAAATTCTCTACAACGAGTATCAGTTCTCGGCTTCCTTCGCTGTTGCTTCCCTGCTTCTGCTGCTGGCGCTCGTGACCATGCTGGTCAAAAGTTGGCTGCAGCGTAAAAGTAGTCATTGACAGAAGATGGGCAGCATGCTAACTTAAACCATAGTATACAGGTTGGAAATGACGGTATTTGGTGGGGCGCTTAACCCGCTGCGGAATGAGAAGGAGGCTAGTGAATTGGCTAAACCGCTGAAAGTGGATGAAATTTGGCTGGAGAGGATTGCGGGACTTCTGGATAGTATGGAATTCGGTTCATTGCATATCGTGGTGCATGAAGGCCAGATCGTGCAGATGGAGCGGACGGAACGCAAGCGGTTCGAGAACGCCACACGGCACAGCGGAGAAGCCGTAAGCCGGCGTTCCGATACTCGTGCTGCGGGACGGGGATAACCCGCAAGCAATAACTAAGAATCGGATATGGAATCATTCATTAATTTATGGATCAGCACAGGCAGCGGCCC
>NZ_ASSD01000403.1 GCF_000520715.1 Paenibacillus zanthoxyli JH29 | reverse complement strand
CCGCCCAGCCGCAGAACGGCGGCTTTGCGCTCCTTGGCGTCGCCAACGCCGTGGACGATCATCGGCTCCTCCAGAATCCGCTCAACCGTGTTGCGCGGGTCCAGCGAGGAGAACGGGTCCTGGAACACAATCTGCATATCCCGGCGCCGCTTGCGCAGCTCTTCCACTGATAGCTTACGGATGTCCTGCCCTTCGAAGAGAATCTCCCCGGCCGTTGGCTCAATCAACCGGAGCAGCGAGCGTCCGGTCGTCGATTTACCGCAGCCGCTCTCTCCTACCAGGCCGAATGTCTCGCCTCTGCGGACCGCGAACGAAATATCGTCCACGGCTTTGACGAAGCCCTGCGTTTTATTGAGAAACCCTTTTTTAATCGGATAGTATTTCTTGAGTCCCTTTACTTCCAGCAAATTCTCGCTCATACCGCATCCTCCTGACTACCGTCATGCAGCCAGCACCTGCAGCTGTGCCGGTTCTCCTGAAGCGTAAGCTCCGGCAGAGACTGGCGGCAGATGTCCATCACATGGGAACAGCGCGGCGCAAACCGGCAGCCCTGCATATTTTTGCTCAAAATAGGCACGTTGCCCGGAATCGAATACAGGCGTTCGCGGGTCTCATCCATTCTCGGCACGGAGGCGATCAAGCCCTGAGTGTAAGGATGCAGCGGATTTTTGAAAATATCGTGCACCGAGCCCTCCTCCACAACCTTGCCTGCGTACATGACGGCGACCCGGTGGCACATTTCCGCAACAACGCCCAAATCGTGGGTGATCATCATAACGGCTGTCCCCTGCTCCTCGTTGAGCCGGCGGATCAGATCCAGTATCTGCGCCTGAATCGTCACGTCGAGCGCGGTTGTCGGCTCGTCCGCAATCAGCAACTCCGGACTGCAGGAGATCGACATCGCGATCATTACCCGCTGACGCATGCCTCCCGACAGTTGATGCGGATACTCGTCGATAATGGCCTCGGGCCTTGGGATGCCGACCTTGCGAAGCATTTCCACCGCATGCTCACGGGCTTCCTTCTTGGACAATCCCCGGTGCAGACGCACCGTTTCGATAATTTGCTGGCCCACAGTGAACAGCGGATTGAGCGAGGTCATCGGCTCCTGAAAAATCATGGATACGGCATTGCCGCGAATTTTCCGCATATCCTTTTCCTTCATCGGCACGATATCCGTCCCCTTGAAAACAATGCGGCCATCGACAATGCGGCCCGGCGGATTAGGCACAAGCTTCAGCACGGACAGGGAGGTGACGCTTTTTCCGCAGCCCGATTCTCCCACCACGCCCAGTACCTCACCGGGATTGATATAGAGATCGACGCCGTCGACCGCAGGCACTTCCCCTTTTTCCGTAAAGAAATGCGTATGTAGATTCTCAATTCGTAGAATAGGTTGGATCAAGGAGCTTACCTCTCTTCCGGCAAAATTGAACATAGGTCAAATTTGAAGCAAATAAAAACTCTCCGGTTCAGAGAGAGATCAATAACATAACATCATATGAAAGCATTAATCTAACACCGCATGAAAGAAATACTGCTTTAAACCAACAGAGCTGTTATATAAGTTGACTTTACTATATATATTCCGACCCGACAAGTATAATTTTCACACACATGGACAGCCTTTTTTCATCAATATGCATGTACATGCGTTTTCATGAAAAAGCACTCAAAAAAAAGACTGCGCTATTTATACAGCGACAGCCATTTCTCTAGTTGATAGCGTAAAACTTCCCTGTAATGGACAGGCTCGATTATTTCCGCTGCTTCTTTAAAGTTCGTCACCCAATCAATGAATTCCCTGTCCCGCTCAAGCGAGACCTCAAAATAGGCGTACTTACCATGCTGCTCCGTTTTTATGGGAACTATCCCACTCTTTCCCCTCCTGATTTCCTCCAGCACACCTTCAGAAAACCTGACCTTAAACACCACACGGAGGCTGTCCTCATCCACTGACCACTTTTGTTTCGTAAATGCCTGCAAGTTGAACGGTTGTTTGGAAAAGTTCTTATCCGTCAGTTTGACATTCGTCAGATCATGGGTGTGAAAGCTTCGGATGACCTTCATGCGGTGACAATATCCGATAAGATGAAAACGATTTTCCAGAGGGACCAGGTAATACGGATCAATCTCGAGTCCATTCTCCTCCTGAGCATTGTCGAAGTAATCGGCGCGTATGCATTTCTGTTTCAAGACGGCGTGAAGAATATGGATCAAGTGGGGCTGTTCCGGCCCGGCGCCGTTTCGCTCCATCCAAAGAGAACCGGCTTCCTTCCTGGCGATCTCCATTTTTTCTTCTCTGTCCGCCTTCTGCTTGTATTCGGCCGCCATCACTTTTTCATAAGCACTCTCGAAGCCGCGGGGCATCAGAGGCTTAATCATTTCAATAGCGTTACTAAGCTGCGAAAATGCGGCCGATTCCTCCGATGACCAGTCCAGGGGGTACAACGCAAAATTGCCGATAAAAGCATATCCTTTCCCATGCCCCATGTGAGTAATCGGGATATGCATAGCACTCAGAGCATCCATATCCCGATAGATCGTTCTCTCGCTGGTGCCGCAGCGTTCAGCCAACTCGCGCGCCAAAATGCCAGGCTTGGCCTGAACGAGCGTAATAATACGCATCAGACGAATTAATCGGTCTGTCATAATAACTTCTCCTTGCCACAATTAGTAAAATAGACTCATTGAATTAACATTATATAGATATATGTATCTATTTTATAAGAATAAAAATTTTATATAATAGATTAAGTAATAGAACTATTTTACTATTTTAACATACTTAACATCTTGCTTCTTCATTACACGCCTGGATGATAAGTGAATATTCTCACAAAATATTGAAATTACTTATCCTTCGGCTGCTCCCGGTCTTTCACATGCGGGTGTTTGCTCTTTTTCAATCGGATCGGACTTGCCTTCGCACTGTATGTATAGCGACTCGGCTTCCCGCAGCAGGTCAGGATCCCCGGAACGCGTGGCCATAAGCAGCAAATTATCCGCATGACGCCGCAGCTTCTCCTTCGCAAGCGTTTGCTGTCCTTCCGAATATACTAACAACGCTTCCGTAATGGTCTTCTCTGCCTTTAACAATTCCACACGCTTCTCTACATAAAATGAACTAGCGGCATCGATATATCCGGTATGGCAGCTATACTCAAGACTCAGCTTCTGTACAGGCAGCTCCCGTCCACGTTCACCCGGCCGCTGTCTGTATCGCCACTGCAGCCACAGCATTTCATGCCTGCCGGCCGCAAGGGAATCTAGACTAAATACCAATGCAATATATTTACTCTGCCCTGAACGGATGGCCCCCAGAGGGAGCAAGAGTCCCTGATCCCCGCATTCCGCGGGGCGGCAGCCGTGCACGTCGGTTAGGCTAACGTGAGGTTCAAGCCATATACGCAGCTCAATGTCGCGTGCAGCCAATTTCTGCGACTTCTTCCGGCCCATACCCGGCTGCGCGGCACCGCGCCATTCGATAAGCAGGACGACCTTTTGCGATTTGCCGGAAAAAATGTAATCATGGCTCCATGTGTAAGCCGGTTGAATGCTGGCTTGCATTATTTCCACCTCTTTCTTTTTTTGGGTTTTCTATTAATGTACCAATGTTGGCGGACAACTCCTTGTCATGGAATATATGTTCGGTTTGATATTATCGGCAAAAAAAAGAGCCGATTCATAGAAATTGAACCGCTCTCGAAAAGCAACAGCTATAAATGGCATTATGCAATGAATGATTTTCTTCTTCTTTGAAGCAGTTTACTTTCGGGATAGAGGCACGGCGAACGAAAGAAGGATTCCAGTCGCCCATTTGGCGCAAAGCAGGGAGAACAGAAAAAAATAAAATGGCCCAAAGAATAGCCGGCATTCCGATAAGACGGGCCAGATTGGCGGCGTCGCCCGCGCGTGGTGGCGAATAGAAGGATGCGGTAACCAGTTGAACACTCCTGCACTAGGACCCTCCATTCACCTCTAAGTATAACCGAACATAAGTTCTTATTCAAGGGATTTCCAGGGAAAGTTGCTGTCAGACGAGGAGATCGCAAGGAAAGCGTGGGACGTGAAGGCAGTCGAAGAGGCTTCGTAAGTCAGAGCTTTGAAACAGGTCGAATAGGTATTTGAGGGAGAACGGGCGGCTATTGCCACAATTTGTCGTACACTGGCGTGTTATAATATAGGATAGGAAAAACACATTTACACGTCAGGCGGTGATCCAACCTATGAAATTAAAGATTCTTCCTTCACTGCCGCGTCTGCTATCCGTAATCCTGCTGACTGGAATCCTCTATACTCTTCCCGCGCCGGCTGCCCATGCGAATATTTTAGGCGACCTGTACCGCGGACTGGAGCAGTTCTCCGAGCTGCCTGACCAGGTGAATGATCTGCAGGACAGCTATCATCAGACCGTAAACGAACTGGAACAGACGAAGGATAAGCTTGGACAGACTGTGGGTGAACTGGATCAAACCAAAAATCAGCTGGAAGCGTACCGCAGCGAGAACACCTCGCTTCAGGAGCAGAACCGGCAGCTCACATTGATGATCGATGAGCTTAGAGACGAGCGCGCCGCGCGGGAAAGCTATATACACCGTCTTAAAGTGACTGCGGCTACGGGTCTCGGACTGATTGCGGGTTATTTTATTCTCACTAGAGTTATCCGCCTTGGCATGCGAAGCCGCTCGAAGCGAGGGGACAGATTGCATTAATAGTCAAATCCGGCAGGGAGCGTCCCTCAATATGAGAAAGGAGTGCGGGCGGTGAACGCGGAAGTACAGGACGGAGGAAACGCCTTGAGCGGAGAGGCTTTGACTTTCACGCTGGAGGAGAATGAGGAAATTCATGTGCTGCATCCGCAGCAGATTATCGCCTATCAGGGGCCATCCTCCGGGCGGGCCGACAGATTCATGGATGTAAAGGGAATGTACCGCAAGCGCAAGCTGATCCGGGCGGATATGACCGGTCCTTGCCGGTTCACGGCGGCTCTGCCCCCGGGCTATAGCGTCAAGACGGTTACGCTGGACGGCAAGGACGATTTGCTCTACGACTTCAAGCACCTGTTCTACTACAGCAAAGGAATTAACATGCAGACCCGCGTGCTAAGCGTAAAGAATATGATCGTGACCCGGGATGTCGTCAAAGTCAGGTTCTCCGGCAGCGGAAGCATCGGCATCCTGACGGAAGGAGTCGTATGCGAAGCGGCTCTGGACCCGGTGCAGCCTTTATATGTCGATGCGGGCAGTGTGATCGCCTACCCCGAGAATGCTGTGCTTGAGCTGACGGTCTACGGCAATCATCTGGCCAGCCAGCATATGAGCTATCACTGGAAAATGACCG
>NZ_ASSD01000402.1 GCF_000520715.1 Paenibacillus zanthoxyli JH29 | reverse complement strand
CCCCCAGCCGATGAAGATGGCCGCCTCTGAGGGATTATGGGGCAAGAGCGGCGATCCGGCGCCTTGGACGGTCGTTGCCAATATTGATCCTGGGAACATGACAAGCACTCATGAACTGAAGATTCCGTATGCGCTCAGCTTCCTCTCCTACAGCAAGTTCTCCGGTGAGGTAAAAGGGATGATCGAGCTGCAGGACGAGTATGTGCAGAAATACGGTCCGGGCAATTACATACCGCCTGTACGCACGACCTTCTGGAGCTTCCGGATTATGATCGTGGCAGGCATGGCCATGATTTTCATTACGCTGTGGGCTGTGTATCTGATGTGGCGTAAAAAGTTCGATCAGCCAAACACCCGATTTATGCGCATCTGCTTGTCCGGACTTGTGCT
>NZ_ASSD01000401.1 GCF_000520715.1 Paenibacillus zanthoxyli JH29 | reverse complement strand
TCAAAAGAAAGTTCTAAAGATACTATACGAGGAGGCCATCTAATGGAGGTGGCAAAAAAACATTTTTTCAGCGACATGAGCGTTATGCTTGGTCGCTCCATGCGCCATATTTTCCGCAGTATGGATACCATCTTCACGGTCTGTATCACTCCGATTGCAATGATGCTGCTGTTCGTCTATGTGCTTGGCGGCGCAATCGAAACCGGTACGGATAACTATGTGAACTACCTGTTGCCTGGCATACTGCTTATGGCTATTGCCAGCGGGGTGGCCTACGTGGCTTACCGCCTGTTTATGGATAAGCAACGGGGCATTATTGAGCGGTTCCACTCCATGCCGATTGCGCGTTCCACTGTGCTGTGGGGGCATGTGCTAACCTCGGTGGTATCCAACGTCATTTCTATTGTCGTCATCATTCTCGTAGCGCTCATTATGGGATTTCGCTCGTCGGCAGGGGTACTGTCTTGGCTTGCCGTAGCAGGTATACTCGTGCTGTTTACGCTGGCTTTGACTTGGGTCGCGGCCATTGCCGGACTGTCCGCAAAAACGATGGAAGGTGCAAGCGCCTTTTCCTATCCGTTAATCTTCCTGCCATTCATCAGCTCGGCGTTTGTGCCGACCGACTCGATGCCGAAAGTTGTTCGTGTCTTTGCCGAAAATCAGCCGGTGACCTCGATCGTTGAAGCTATTCGCGCCCTGCTGTCAGATCAGCCGGTGGGCAATGACATATGGGTCGCTCTTACGTGGTGCGTCGGGATCATGTTCGTGGCTTGTATCTTTGCGGCGCGTGCATACAAACGGAATGCAGCTTAATGTTTGTATGCATTATAATAATAGATAGTGGTCAACAGAAACATCAAGTAAAGGGCCTTCCACATTGTCAAAGCGCTAGCTTCACCAGTTTTGCTCGTTGAGATCAAGGACGTCGCAGTGAAGTGATGTTCTATTACTCCTTTTATATCGAAGTAGGGGGCGTTAAAGATAACCAGGGAGCATACTGCCACGGGTGGCCTGTTCTCTTTTTTTATTGAAGTAGGCGTTAAATCGTGGATGCCGTTAAACTAACGGAAAACGTTAGTTGAATAACCAGGAAGCAGATTGCGGCGGTAACTGTTCCCTGGTTTTTATTGAAGTAACGGGCAGGGTAATGGAGTTCCATGTGGAAATTGGTGTAAGGGAAACGAACATCTTTTTAGTATTGAAACTATTTTATTACGTTGAGGGGCTTTCATATTGATAAAATTTTCAGTAACAATTTCCTCGATAGCACTTTCACCTTCAGAGCCTCCCGTGAATTCCAGTTCCACCAGACTGCCCCAAGAAACACCAATTACAGTTACTTCTTCATTCTTATCCCCTAAATACGTGAAAAATTATTCTGATGATGAGATACTTTCATTTGTTCTTAAATACAGCAATTTAAACGAAACTACAGTAAAACTAAAGGATTGGCCTGAAACAGATGAAAACCAAGTTCAAATAAAAGATCCTATTTTTTCGTTTTAGTTGAAAGTAGACCGGATAGCAAAGTAATGAGGTAGATCAGAGAGATTATTACAGTGTTTATTTTGGTCAAAATTATGGCGATCATATTGCTAGGTATTTGCGGATATTTGTTAAATATGATTTGAGTGAGATCGTACTATCGGAAACAGGATACTTTGATGAAAAAACTCAAGTTATCCATCCATAAATAGTAAAGAGATAGCTCCAAATCTGTAGCAGTCACTACTACATAAAAATATGTTCGAGAAAACTTCTCGAACAAAATTATTGAGGGGGCTTGTTGAGTTAACGGGCAGGATTTATTCAGCAGAAGCGGTGATTGGGTAAAAAGACGAAACTGGAGTTGACCGAGGAAGAACAAGAGGAACTCGTCTTAGTACTCGGACTATATGAAGAACAGGGCCTTGACGATCAATCGTCAAGACCCTGTACTTTGTCTATGCCAAACTTTCTCTTGCTGCCATTCATGGAATTCAGCCGAGCACATTGGAGCTCGCGATCGAACCGCGAAGCTCCTGAACATCCAGCATCGGTGGCCGACCATACATACGGGCATATTCCCGGCTGAACTGGGACGGGCTCTCGTAGCCTACGCGGAAGGCCGCATCGGAAACTTGCACGGTTTCCGTCAGCATTAAGCGCCGGGCTTCTTGCAAACGCACCATTTTCTGGTATTGCAATGGGCTCATCGCCGTGACGCGTTTGAAATGTTTATGAAATACCGACGTGCTCATGTTTACGGACTTTGCAAGCTGCTCGATGACGAGCGGACGGTCGTATTGCCGGTTAATCAACTGGATCGCTTGAGCGATGTTGTGCGCTTGGCTGCCAATGATCGCGAATTGATGGATGCGCGCGCCTTGTTCGCCTTGAAGCACCCGATACAGAATTTCGCGGATGACGAGCGGCGCCAGAATCGGAATGTCCTCAGGCTCGTTCAGCAGCTGCATGAGCCGCACGATGGCTTCGAGTAATGCGGGAGACGTTCGGTTCACGGTTATGCCACGACAAGCTTCCGGAGGAACGAAACCGGGGCGATTCGTCTCTTTCACGATGTCCAGGATGACGTCGGGGTCAAAGCTCAGTTTCAAACTTAAATATGGGATCTCGGGCGAAGCCTCGATGATTCTGCCGATGATCGGCAATTCGACGGAAGTGACCAGGTAAGTCGAAGGATCGTATCGGTAGGTTTCGTCGGCCAGTGTGGCCGTTTTCGCCCCTTGGGCCACGACGCAAATGGATGGTTTATATACAGATTCCAGCGGTTCTGACAACTGTGTAGTGTGCATCAGTGCCAAAGAAGGCACGGACGTCTGATGCGTGCCGTTCGACGGAGCATGGCGACGTATCAAGAGCGCCAATTGCTGCAAGGCTTGCTCCATTCGCAGTGATTCGTCCATGTTTGCGAGTTCCTTTCCAGAAAAAGTGTAGTTTACTTTAATAATAGCGAGACAGAAGAGAATTAGGCAAGGATTGAACAGGTATGTTCTAACGGGTTAAGACAGACATTCAATATAATAAATCTACAAGGTCGGTCACGGCTTAAACCCAATCGGCCAAAATCGAAATAAAGGAGAGAACGGAAATGAGTTTGAATGGAAAAGTAGCGATCGTCACTGGGGCGTCGCGGGGCATCGGACGGCAAGTAGCCATCCAATTGGCGCAATCCGGCGCGAAGGTGGTTGTCAATTATTCCTCGAATCAGGAGAAAGCGGACGAGGTTGTAAATACGATTGAGCAATCCGGTGGTGAAGCGGCTGCAATCCGCGCCGATATAAGCAAGGTGAGCGAAGTCGAGGCGTTGTTCTCGGAGACGCTCGAGCGATTTGGACGCTTGGATATTCTGGTCAATAATGCCGGCATCATGGAATGTACGGCTATCGCGGACGTGACGGAGGAGATGTTTGACCGGTATTTCGCGATCAACGTGAAAGGGACTTATTTCGCTTGCCAACAAGCAATGAAGCATATGGCAAAAGGCGGGACGATCGTCAACTTCTCGACCTCCATTTCGGGCGCGATGCTCCCGACGTACAGCGTCTACGCAGCAACGAAAGGTGCGGTCGAGCAGTTGACCCGTCAGTTAGCAAAGGAATTTGGCCCCAAGGACATCGTCATCAATTGCATAGCGCCCGGGCAAGTGTCAACCGAGTTATTCTTAAACGGTAAATCAGAGGAGTTGATTAATTCGTACCGCCGAATGAACGCGTTTGGACGACTTGGCGAACCGGAGGATATCGCGAATGCGATCGAGTTGCTCGTCGACGACAAAGCCCGTTGGATAACAGGACAGACGATTCGCGTAAACGGCGGGTTCAATTGATTATTGTAGAAAGCGCCGAATAGCCTTTAACTAGGGCATGAGTAAAGCTTCGAATATACTGCCGACTTGTGAACATGAGGTATTAGACTCGCGCGGCGGCGCTGAATTAACGGGGAACGATAGCTGAATAGCCATCAAGAGGCTTCCGCAATTGAGCGGGAGCCTTTTTCAACGAAGGGCAGGATAGCATAACAGAATTGTTTGCTTGCATTTGTAACTTTAAATGTGGGTTTATCGTCTAATGAATAGGGAATCCAAATATTGGGAGGTTTAACATGCGTAAAATCAGATGGAGTATTTTTGTACTCCTATTGATCTCTTTAGTACTGCCTGTATCCAGTCAAGCTGCTTCCATGAAAACGAATGGTAGAGTACATTTAAAAATCAATCAGTATTATGTGCTCTATGCGGCTCCTAAAGAACCTTACCTGTTAAATAGTCGTTTGTATCTGCCCCTGCGTTCAGTAAGTCAGTTGCTAGGAGCTAAGGTAGATTATGACGGGAAAAGAAAGTGGGTTAAAATCCAGTTAAACAACCACGTTCTAGAAATCAATATGATGACCAATCAGACGTTTTATTGATATTAAAGAATTTGACAGGGCTAAGGTTTATGACCAAGAGGCCTTTTTTCCGCTGTCTTATACCTTTGAAAGCAAGAAAGAAAAAACACATATAGCATGAGTTTGACAGTTACAGCAAAAAACATCTCAGGAAAAGATATTCCTGCTGGAGAAGAGTATTTGCATCCACTTTATTTATATTCTTCAGGAGCTTTTTCCTATGATAGAAAGAAAGCCAATCCTGAGGTGAAGAAAGATGAAGTCCTTACTGGACTTGAAGCAATTGTTTGCCGTCGGTTCTAATTTTGAAGCAACCTTCACTCAGCAATAATTTGTATCATTTGGACAGTTCGATATCATTACCGTGTTTCCTAACAGATCGATGACGGCGGTAAAACATCCATATTGCAAGGCTTACGGAAAGGAAGAGGATTTGCATTAGGGTGCGGGGAATCAATTCATCCTCCAGACTTGTCGCAAGGCCATTAATAGCTAAGTAAAGATTGGCCGGGAACATGGCAATCAGTAGGAGTGAGAGCCCTCCAGCTGCCCATGTAACAGTGGGACGCCATAGTAAACCTATTGCCCCGGCCAATTCCAGCACACCGGTGATCGTTACAATCAGGTCGGGATATGGCAAGATAGTAGGAACCATTTTAATAATCTCTGTCCGCATATAAACGAAATGAACGGAGCCGGTTAAAATGAACATCGCTGCAAGACCGCCTCGAAGCGCAACGGGCCATGGGCGCAAACGGCTTACCCCAGCAGCTCCTGCAATGAGAATGACAAGCGTGACGACAACGAGCACAATAAGCGGTTCCATAAAATACCTCCATAAAATTAGTTGTTTGTGTGTATAGGTACTAAACACATTTTCTAAAAAAATACTATCTTTTGCCAAGTTGCTTCTCTAGCTTCGTTAAAAAATCTTTAATAAATTGAACCTTATCGACGGGAGCATCTCCTAATACTTCCACAACCATTTTTTTGAATTGGTTCTGATATTCCAAATGGTGAGCGTATGCAATTTCACCTTTAGGGGTTACCTGAAGAATTAACCTTGATTGGTTGCGGGCATCCTTTTCTTTTGTGATTAATCCTTTCTGTTCAAGTTTTTTCAGTACTTGGGATATTGCGCCTTTCGTAACCCCACAACATTCAGCCAACGCTGTAATATGGATGCCTCTATGCTCTCTTATTTCATTTAGCGTATAGATCTCAGAATGAAATAAGGGCTCGCCTACACCGTAATCTCTATTTTTCCTATCCAGTTTGGCGAAAGTTTTGAATACATCCAAGAGGGTGTTGCTAATTTTCTCTTTTGAAAGTTCTTCATTGTTCATCATAGAACAAAGTGTATAGTGTCTAAACACTATTGTCAAATGATTTTTGAGCCTGATGTTTCATTGCGCAACGGGGTCGAATCGTCTCGGACCAAGCCCAGTCGAGTAGGAGAATGGCATTATAGTAAATTTACTAAAAAACAGCTATACTTTTTAATAATGAGTGATTGATTTAGTAGAAGCGTGGAGCGAAGAAAATGAAAAAACTGACAATCGAAGATGTGGCGCAAAAGGCGGGCGTGTCGAAAAGCACGGTCTCGCAGTTTTTGAACAAGCGCTATAAGTATATGAGCGAGGCGACGAGGAAGAGGATCGCCGAGGTGATCGACGAACTGAATTATCAGCCGAACGGCCTGGCCCGCAGCCTGAAGCGGAACCGGACGAATACGGTCGGCGTTATCGTCGCGGATATTAATTATTCGTTGTCCATTCAATGTATCCGGGCGATTGAGAACGAGCTACAGCTCAGCGGCAATCAGTTGATTATCTGCAACGCGGACGAGAATCCGGAGAAGGAAGCGAAATATATCGAAACGCTGATGGCCCGGCAGGTTGACGGGTTGGTTGTTTTTCCCACAGGTGATGATCCCTCCCTCTACGATCGTTTGCTCGAAAAAAATTATCCGCTGGTATTCCTGGACCGGCTCGTCGACGGCGTCGCGACCCAGAGCCTGCTGCTCGACAATGAATTGGCGGTCAAGACGGCATTTAAAGAATTTATCCGGCATGGGCATGAGCGGATCGCGCTGCTGACGCTCCCGGCGGGCCGCTACGCGATTACACCGCGGAAGGAACGCATTAGCAGCTACAAAAAGGCGGTCGAGGAAGCGGGGCAAGAGTGGCGGGAGGATTATGTGTGCAGCGCATCCAGGGAAAACATGGCGGGGGCGCTTGAGCAGCTGCTGTCTCTGCCGCAGCCTCCGACCGCGCTGCTTGCGGCCAACGATATTGCACTCGCCGAAATGCTGAAATTTGCGAATACGCATTCCTTATCCATCCCGCGTGATTTATCGGTTATCGGCATCGACGATGCGGAATTCGCGACGATCTATAATCCTGCGATTACGACGATCCGCCAACCCGCGTATGAAATGGGAATGGAGGCCTCCAAAATCATCCTCTCCGGCATAGAAGACACGGGCTCCACTGTGCCGATTACTTACCGGTTTACTCCGTCCCTTCAACCGGGGGACTCGGTTCAACAAGCGCCAATTTCTAAATAAAACGGTTTACTATCGGGACATCACCCGGCCATTTCTGCTAGGAGATGTCCTTTGGACCTTCTGTTCTGTACTTTTGTCAGTTCGTGCCTTGGCTGATAAACCGCTCAAGCTGTTTGCGTGTCGGCAGTCCGTCCCTATCGCCGGGAGACATGACCGCCAAAGCGCCGATGGCGTTGCCGCGCCGGACCGCTTCTTCGAGAGTAAGCTTCTCCAGCAGGGCGCTGATCACCCCGACGGCAAAGCCGTCGCCTGCGCCTACCGTATCCACGACCTGATCGACCTTGAAGCCCTGCACATAGCCTTCCGAATCAGAAGATTTGTAATATGCGCCTTCCGGCCCCAGCTTGATAACGATCAGGGATACGCCCAAATTCAAATAGTAGGACGCGATTTCCTCCGGCGCCGTAAGCCCCGTCAGAATCCGGCCTTCGCCAAGACCCGGGATGAACCAATCGCAGCGGGTGGCGAGGTTATTAATCGTGTCTGTCATCGTCTTGGCGCCGGGCCAGAGGGCCGGGCGGAGGTTGGGATCGAATGATACGGTCTTGCCGCTTTGCTTCATGAATTCCATGGCGTGAACGGAGAACTCGTGGCATTCAGAAGAGATTGCCGAAGAGATGCCGGTTACGTGAAGATGTCCCGCCGAGGCGAAGTAGGATGCATCGAAATCGGCAAGTCCCAGCTTGGAGGCAGCCGAACGTTTGCGATAATATTCCACCTTGGGATCGCCGGTAACAACCTTCGATTTGATTAACATTCCGGTCGGAAATTCGCTGGAGAAGGAGATGCTTGAGGTATCGATGCTTTCTTGGTTCAGCGCTTTGAAAATAAAAGATCCGAAGCTGTCCTCGCCAAGCTTGGTTACATAGCCGACCGTGTGCTCCAGACGCGCCAAGCCTGTAGCCACATTGCTCTCCGCTCCGGCCAAAGCTTTGGAGAAAGACATCACTTCATCCAGCGGTCCTTCCTCATTAGCGTAAAACATAGCCATCGGCTCTC
Source organism: Paenibacillus zanthoxyli JH29 (assembly GCF_000520715.1). Taxonomy (GTDB): domain Bacteria; phylum Bacillota; class Bacilli; order Paenibacillales; family Paenibacillaceae; genus Paenibacillus_AQ; species Paenibacillus_AQ zanthoxyli. The sequence goes on along the minus strand of NZ_ASSD01000401.1, from coordinate 4,617 downwards.
CGAAAGTGACTACGTCCAGATGTTTGCCCATGATGATTCCTCCTAAGAAAAAGGGATTGTCCTTGTATTGTTAAGCTATGTTTAAAGATAGCAGATAAATCGGTTTTGTCCAACGACAATAAGCATTTCATAGGTTTGTTCAGTTTGTTTATTACTAAATATTAATAAAATAATTTATCCCCGAGCTGCCGTCAAGTCTGTGGCAAAAATTCAGGAGATCCAAGTAAACGCTATTAAATAATACACAAAATCTTTCAATTAGGAGCTGATCGCTCATCATTTATCAATGATAACGCTTAAAAAAATTGCATTTAGCCAATGATAACCGATTGACATATGTTAATCGGTTATCATATAATCCGAAATGTAAGCGGTTTATAAATTGGAATTAGGGGGCTTTTTTCCATGAAACATGTAAAGAAGATGAAGTGGTTCATTCTTTCGCTGACGCTAATTTTAATTCTTTCGGCTTGCAGCAGCTCGGGAGGCAATACGCAGTCCGCAAACGGCGGGCAGAACGGCAGTTCAGGCGGCGGCATTAAAATAACCTTGCTTAACTCCAAGAGCGAGATTCAGCCTCAACTTGAGGAGGCCGCAAAGGCTTTTCATGAAGCAAACCCGACGATCTCTTTGGAAATTCAGCCTGTTCCTAATGGCGGATCTCCTTTTGAACGCGCTTCCACTCTGTATGCTTCCGGTAATCCTCCAACCATGATCATGCTGGATACAGGGGACGTAGCCAAATTCAAAGACCGCATCCTTGACCTGAGCGGCGAGAAATGGAATGCGGACGCTGTGGAGCATGCCCTTGACCTGACAACAATCGACGGCAAAAATTATGCATTCCCTCTAGCTATTGAAGGTTACGGTTTTATTTATAACAAAGCGGTCGTGGATAAGGCCGTAGGCGGAAACTTTGACCCGTCCACAATCAACACCACTGCGTCGCTGGAAAATCTGTTTAAACAAATCGAAGCGAGCGGAAAGAAAGCGCTGGTCGTTTCTCCGATGGACTGGTCGCTAGGCGCCCACTATTTTTCCTTGGCCTATGCCGGTCAGGATAAAGATATGACGAAGGTCAACGCTTTTATCGATGATCTGCGGGCAGGCAAAGTCGATCTTGCAAGCAACAAGGTATTCAACGGTCTGATGGACACATTTGACGTCATGACGAAGTACAATATCGATCAAGCTTCCCCGCTGGCGGGAACTTATGAACGCGGTCCTGAACTGCTCGGCAAAGGCGAAGTAGGCATCTGGTTCATGGGCAACTGGGCTTGGCCGCAAATCAGCAGTTTTGATACCGCTAACAAGGAATACGGCTTCCTGCCGGTGCCAATCAGTAATAACGCGGGCGACTACGGCAACCAGGAAATTTCCTCGGCCGTCTCCAAACGGATTGTAATCGACAAAGAGAAATCCACACCGGAGCAGCAGGATGCGGCGAAGAAATTCCTTGACTGGATCGTGTACGAGCAGCAAGGCCAGGATTTCCTGGTGAACAAGGCCAATATTATTCCGGCGTTTAAAAATATTACGCTTCCGGCCGCCGACCCGCTCGGCAAGTCGATTCAGGATTACATCTCCAGAGGCAAATCCGAGCAGTCGATGAGCGATCTGCCGGCCGACCACTGGGCGAACGTGGGTGCTTCGATGCAAAAATATCTTGCCAAGCAAAGCGACCGTACGACACTTGCCAAAGAAATCCAGCAGTACTGGACTAACGTAAAAGAATAACGGGCTTGCCTAGCGCGGTGGGTAAGGGACCATCCCTTATCCGCCGTTACCAAGCCAATCTTATAGGAATAGGAAGAGGGATATACATGGTTACGGATAAAGGGGTGTGGAGCCGCCTGCGGCTCAGACTGCTGTTCACAGGTCCGACGTTGTTTGCGTTCATTGCCGTAATGATTGTTCCGTTCCTGTACGGCATCTACTTGACGTTCACGAACTGGGATGGAATATCCACGACACAATCTTTGGTGGGTTTTCAAAACTATGGGTCGGTCTTTAAAGACGCGGAGTTCTGGAAGTCGTTCGGCCTGACGCTCAAGTATGTGCTGTTCACGGTCGTGTTCATCAATGTGCTTGCCTTTTTGTTGGCTTATCTGCTGACGAAGGGCCTGAAGGGGCAGAGCTTTTTCCGGGCCGGTTTCTTCCTTCCGAACCTGCTGGGCGGCATCGTCCTCGGCTTTATCTGGCAGTTCATTTTTAACAACGTGCTTGTATTCATGGGTCAAAAAATGGGCATCGGCCTGTTCAGCACCTCCTGGCTTTCCGATCCGAACCGCGCCTTCTGGACGCTCGTCATTGTTGCCGTATGGCAGTACGCGGGTTATATGATGGTTATCTACGTAGCCGGTCTGACGGGAGTGCCCGGGGATATCCTCGAAGCGGCAAGCATCGACGGGGCGAATGGATGGCTGAAAATGACGCGTATGACCATTCCGCTGATGGTTCCTTCGTTTATCGTGTGCATTTTCCTTTCCTTGCAGCGCGGATTTATGGTCTATGATGTCAACCTTGCGTTGACGAAAGGCGGGCCGTTCAAGAGCACCGAACTCGTCTCGATGCATGTATATCAGAAGGCGTTTCTGTCCCGGGATTATGGAGTAGGTCAAGCCGAAGCGCTGGTGCTGTTCCTGATTGTGGCGGTTATTACCCTGCTCCAAGTTTACTTTAGCAAGAAGATGGAGGTGGAGGCTTAATGCAGCGCTTCAAAAAGCAAACCTCCTGGCTGACAATAATCGGTCTCTCGGTCATCCTGTTCATCTTTATCGTTCCGTTCGTGCTGCTGCTGTTCAATTCGGTGAAAGCGAACAAGGACATTACCTCAAGCCCGCTTACCCTGCCGACTAGCTTCGTGTTCTCGAATTACAGCATTGCGCTGGACAAAATGAATTACTTCCACGCATTCGCCAACTCGGTCATTATCACGCTGTTTAGCGTACTGTTTATCTCTTTGTTTGCGGCAATGACCGCGCATTATTTTGTCCGGCACGATACGAAATTCAATCAATATACCTTTTTGCTGATGGTGGCCTCCATGATTATTCCGTTCCAGGCGATCATGATTCCGCTCGTCAAAATTTACGGATCACTCAACATGCTGAACAACAAATGGGCGCTGATTTTTATGTATATCGGATTCGGCTGCTCGCTTGCGATCTTTATTTACCACGGCTTCGTGAAGAGTATTCCGAAGGAACTGGAGGAGGCGGCGATGATTGACGGCTGTACGCCCACCCAGACCTTTTTCCGCATCGTGTTCCCGGTGCTGATGCCGACGACGGCGACGATAACCATCTTGAATGTGCTCTGGATCTGGAACGACTTTCTACTGCCGTCACTTGTTCTCGTCGATCCGCTGCAGCGTACGCTTCCACTATCCACCTTCAATTTCTATGGCACCTACACCGTGGATTACGGCCCGCTGATGGCCAGCTTGGTGCTCAGCATTTTCCCGGTAGTCATCATCTACTTGTTCGCGCAAAAATATATTATTCAGGGTGTTATGCAGGGCTCCGTAAAGTAACAACCGCAGAAACGTTCAGTCTTCGGTCATGTCAAAAAAGGCCGGGGACACTGTTCATAGATGAAGTCAACCAGAAGTTGGGGTTGGCTTTTTTTCTTGCTTAAATATCCCAATGTGTCAAATTTGTAATAAAATTAGGCTGGGGAACGTTTGATTGCCGTAAACATTCCCTGTATGCTTAGAAAAGTGTGTGCCGAGAAAAGAAGCTTCATTTAAAGACAACAAAAATATTTATTACAGATTGCAACAATTCTGCGGTCTTGCGCGTCAGTAAGATTGCATAGAGAGGGGGAACCTTCGTGGTGGAGCAGGGACTCGTCAGAGCCGCTCAATCGGGCGATCGCGACGCTCTAATCACCCTATTGCGAGAAATTGAAGGGCAGGTCTATAAGACGGCCTTTTACATTTTGCATAATGAACAGGATGCGCTGGACGCCTCGCAGGAGGCTTTGATCCGGATCTATACCAAAATTGGCTCCTATGAAGAGAAGGCCCAGTTCAAGACATGGGTTCAGCGGATCGTGACCAATATATGTATTGATAAATTCAGGAAGACGAAGCCGACTGTATCGATCGACGAGCATGAGATGGTATTCAAGGATAAGCAAAATGTGGAACGCGAAGTTCTCTCGGGGTATTTGGCGGAGGACATCCGCGAGGCTATTGACCAACTGCCGGAGCATCATCGAACGGTTATTGTATTGCGTTATTTGCAGGATTTTTCTTACAACGAGATTGCAGAAAGTCTGGACCTTCCGCTTAATACGGTGAAATCTTACCTGTTCAGGGCAAGGCAGCAGCTGCAAAACAGACTTCAGGAGTACCAGAAAGGTGGTGTATCGGGATGAACTGCGCGGAGGTGATGGAATGGATGCATCGTTATCTGGATCATGATTTGAGCCGGGACGAAAGTCTTGAAATGTTCCGCCATATCGATGGTTGCCCTTCCTGCGCGGAATTGTTCGAACGGTTGAACGCGCTATCCAGCGAGCTGGAGCAGCTCCCCGACATCAGCCCCCCTTTCAGTCTGGTGGATTCGATTATGCCGAAGCTTGAGGCCATCGACCGGGAGAGGGCCGCAG
>NZ_ASSD01000400.1 GCF_000520715.1 Paenibacillus zanthoxyli JH29 | reverse complement strand
CCCGCCCCCGCCGGCACCTTGGCCACTCCCCGGAACCACAGCACATAGGCTAGGGCTGTGACAAAGATGCCGTAGTACAGAATAATTCCCGCGTCAGCCGCTCCCAGTCTCGGAAATCCGGATTGAAGCAGCTCTATGACGGAGCAGATCAGAAACATCAAGAAGGCGAAGAATGTTACATAGGCCGCCGCAAGCAGAGAAGAAATGCGGGGAGAGAGCATTTTCCGCAGTACGGTCAGCGCCGCTTCACCGGCAACGGCTGCCGACAGCAGCAGCATACCGATTACCGAAGCGGGCCGGACTGCGGCACCGGACATGAGCAGGGGAGGGACCTGGATGACCGCTATCCCCGCCAGTGAGCATAAGATTCCGCCCCCTCTTCGCCCGGTCATTTTTTCCCCCAATAAAATATAAGAGAGTAGCGCCACCGCAAACGGAGTAAGGCTTGTCATAATCCCTCCCTCGGCGGCGGTATGCGGAAGTCCTTGAAGGCGGGCGGCTCTTGCTGGGCTACGGCCACTTGGATGAACGAAGGATTCAGGAAGGCGTGCAGCGAATCAAGCGCGCAATGGAGCGAGGATGAGGAAAAGCCGATGCTCAAACAGTGGGAGTCTCAAAAAACTACTAAAGTGCAGGTTTTTCCAGCAAATGCGTATGCCTACAGGGAAATCCCTACGATTGTACATGAATTTTGAGGCTGTACCGGCTGCATATGAGATTGAACGGGTAAAAAACTGTATTGTATCAGGCATATTATGCAGTGGCGGCTTCAAGATAACAAAAGATGTACAATCGCAGGTTTTCTGCAAAAAGCGAGGGGGGTGTCCCAAAATGAACTGCCCCCCGTCAGATGGCTTTCACTTGCCCACAATTTGCTGAAGAAGCATACGGTGGACGTAAACGGCCAACAGGCCGGTCAAGGATGAACCCCTTAACCGGCCTGTTGGTTTGTTATTTGTAGTACTTTAGCATAGCCTCTTCCCTTGTACATCAAGCGGTTTAGTTAAAAATCTTAACTTTGTGGCTCTCGTTTACCGGGATTTTTACATACAGTACTTTCTCTGCGCTGTCAAAGAAGTAGCCGTTTGCTGCTTTGCCCAGTTCGTCTAAGCTGGCTGCTTCCGCATATTTGTCATTGGCAGCCTCCACTTTCTTCGGCGCGGTGGCATTATGCAGCTTCAGTGTGTAGGACTGAATGTCGGAAGCGTAGTTTTGAGTTTGTTTGTTCTGGCTGAACTCCATGTGGTTGCCCTTTTGATCTACGCTAAATTCGGTAATGTTAAATTCGCCTCTGGTATAATCCTCGGTTTTCGCATCATCTTCATAGAAGCTGTAAGAAGCCGAATCCTTCACGTACGTATCCAGAATCAGGTTCGTCAATTTCTTCTCCCCGGCATGCTGCTGAACTTCGCGTCTCGGAATAATCGAATCCTGCTTCACGTAGATCGGAAGCGTTCCAAGATCGGCGTCTTTGTGGATCGTTTGGCCGCCTTTATACTCTTGTCCTGTCCAGTAATCCACCCAATCCGCACCGGCAGGCAGGTATACATCACGGGACGTTGCGCCTTGATACACAATTGGCGCCATCATCAGAGATTGGCCAAACATGAATTGGTCTTGGATATCATGAGTTTTCTGGTCCTGCTGGAACTGGTACACGAGCGGTTGGAAAATGAGATTGCCTTTTTCATGCGCATCTTTGAACGCGTTGTAAAGGTAAGGCATCAATTCATAGCGCATCGAAATGTACTTGCGGCTGATATCCTCAACTTCTTTACCGAACTGCCATGGTTCTTGTCTGCCCCATGTCAAGCTATGAGCCGCGTCGGTTTCCATCGGACTCTTACCGTCATTGTTGTAGTGGTCGCGGGAGAACGGATAGAATGCGCCGACTTGAACCCAACGAGCAAACAATTCAGGTGTAGCTACAACGCCCTCGTAAGGTTTTTTCGCAAAGCCGCCAATATCGTTTCCGACCATCGGCATACCTGTCAAACCGACATTCGCGTCTTGGAAAATCGAAATTCTAAGCATTTCCCATCTGCTCCAGTTATCGCCTGTCCAGGTTGCGGTAGCATAACGCTGCGTACCTGTAAACGAAGCACGCGTCAAGATAAACGGACGAACGTTCGGTTTATTCGTTTTGAAAGCCTCATCTGTGGCTTGAGCCTCAGTGTGAGCGTAAACGTTATGCGCTTCTTCATGCGTTAATTTTTCACCATTGTCCGTTTCAAAAATTCGATCCAGCGGTAACGTCCAATAGTCTACCGTACTAAAGTTAGCCGGTTCGTTCATGTCATTCCAAATGCCGTCTGCGCCTTTATCAAAGACCGGTTTATGCCATTTCGCCCACCAGTCGCGGGTTTCTTGTTTCATGAAGTTAGGGAACACGGATTTGGATGGGACGCCCCAAGGCCAAACTTTACCCAAATAGTTGGTGCCATCCGGATTTTTAACCCAAAGATCTTTTTGAGTCCCCTCGGTATAAGGAATATATTCCGGTTGTCCCGGGTCAGGCACGCGAATGGCTGGATCAATGATGGAAGTATAATGGAAACCCGCATCTTTCAATTTTTTGTTCATTCCGTCCGGGTCCGGGAATTTTTCGCCAAAATAGAAGTTTTTATAGTCATCCATCCATTCGATGTCCAGCATCACACCGTCAATCGGAATGTTTTTTTGACGATAGGTTTGAGCTACTTGCTCAATATCCTTTTGATGATAGCCCCATGCAGATTGATGGAAGCCCATCGCCCATTCCGGCGGCATTTGCATTTTTCCGGTCAAATCCGTGTAGCGGTTCACGATGTCTTTCATTTCCGGTCCGTTGATGAAGTAGTAAGTCAATTTTCCGCCATCGGCCCAGAAGTAATAGTAGTCGTTGCTTTCAGCAGCCATGTCGTAGTAAGAACGGTAAGTATTATCGAATAAAATACCGTAGGCTTTGTCGCCTTTCAGCCCGATAAAGAATGGAACAGAGGAGAAAGTGTATTTCGAAATCGGTTCCGGCAGATTCTCACGGTTCCATACTCCGATTTTCTGACCGCGATGGTTCAAGCCGGTTGTTTTCTGTCCGAATCCGTAGAAATCTTCGGTTTTGTCGGTCTTCTTGAACACGTACGGTTTACCATTCTCATATCCTACGCCTTGCTCCGCGTCCTCGTTGATGACGTTGCCGTCTTTATCCAAATATTTGATCCCGAACGGGCTTTTATTGATGTCTACGGTTAAGCTGTCGGACTTTAATACAATTTTCTGGTCATCTTCGGTTACTGTGAATTTAGGAGCTTTCCAGTCTGTTTTCGCGATACCGACGGAATTGAATTCTTTCTCGCCTTTCTTAACGATCGATACTTTGGAAATATCGGAAGATAGCAAGCGGATATAGGATTCCATTTCACCCAAATTCAGTTTCACGCCGTTGTCCAATTTTTCGATCCCTTGCACGGTCAACGGTTGTTGCAGATTGTTTTTATCCAAAGGTCTTTCATCATGCACTTGCTGCACGTTGCCGTTCTCATCGAGCATCTTGCCTTCCCATACTTGTGCCCCGGGCGGAGCCACAAGCACTGCAGCCTCAGAAACTAAAGGCGTTAGGGCATTTCCTGAAATTAAAACTGTAGTTGCCAGCATTAATCGTGACCATTTCTTCATACGCTTTTTGCGCGGCATTAGATCTCACTCCTTATTTTGAATAGATTAAAAAGTTTGTCTTCCTCAAGTCAAACTCCCGGGTTTTCGGCGCCTACTACCAAGTTAGCAACAGAATTCAATACCAACAATGGGACTTACGCCTGTAAACCATATGAAACCGATTTCGAAGGAGGCCGGATAGTCACCGTCAAGCGAATTTTTCAAAGGGGAAAAACCGGGCGGGGCTTAACTTTAGGTTTGTTTAAACTCTTCTTTTATGAATTGGATCAGCATACTTTTATTTTCTATATATTTGGTCTAATATGGTAATTAATAGTCAAGGGGAACTAAAGGACTAAGCTTTAATTTTGTTTCATGCCAATTCGTCAACCTTTTATTTTGTTAAATATATTAATAAATTACACTGTATCGCCGATAATTTCCTTTATTAACAAATTTCATATATAAAATGTAAATCAGGTGCGCCTGTAATAAGCATTTCAGTGTGGGGTAAAATATTAAGCTCTTTGCTAAATATAAGACACCCCGTCCTTAAGACTGGGCCGATGCTCACCTGCGGTATGATTTGTATCACACTGTAAAGCACTTCATCCAGAGACACCCATCCGTTAGCGCGCTCTGCCGCTAAACGCATAAAGGGCGCCCCATTCTATCCTTTGAGCGCCCTCATTATGAAAGATTAATGCTTTGATACCTGCAGCATATGTTCTTTATACCGCCGCCGAATTCTCTGTAAACCACTGCCCCAGCTCGTGAACGGGCATCGGGCGCCCGTAATAGTAGCCCTGCATAACCCGGCAGCCCAGCGACTGCAGCAGTTCAATCTGCTCCGGCGTTTCCACGCCCTCCGCCACGACCTCCATGTCAAGGTTGCTGGCGATGGCGATAATATTGCTGATGATCGCTTTCTTGGAATGCATTTTGCTCTTCTTTATGAACACCTGGTCAATCTTGAGCGTATTGACCGGGATTTCATCCAGATTACCGAGCGAAGAGAACCCTGTCCCGAAGTCATCCAGCGACACTCGGACACCAAGCCTTCGCAGCTTGGACAATTGGGCTACCGTTTCTTCCATATTGTTCATCGCAATCGATTCCGTAATTTCAAGCTCCAGATATTGCGGGTCCAGCCCGGAACGGGACAGGGCGTCCACTACAACCTCATACAGATCCTCCGTCTCGAACATCCGCGCAGACATATTGATCGATACGGCGACCGAAGCGACTCCTTCCTTATGCCAGAGCAAATTCTGGCTGCACACCTCATGCAGCATCCAGTAGGTTATGGGCACAATCAGCCCCGTCTCCTCGGCGATCGGTATGAACTCGGCCGGAGAAATAATACCATGCTCGGGATGTCGCCAGCGAAGCAGCGCCTCCAGGCCCACCGTGACATTCATCAGCGAATCCCATTTCGGCTGGTACACGACCATGAATTCGGATTGCGCAAGCGCTTTGCGCAGGTCCTTCTCCAGCGACATCCGGCGCAGTTGGTGCCGGTTCATCTCGGAGTCGAAAATGCTGAATTTATTCTTGCCGGAATCTTTGGAAGAATACAGTGCGGTATCCGCCGCCTTCATTAAGGAAGACCGGTCGGTCCCGTGCGCCGGCGCCATGCTGATGCCGACACTGGCGGTGACATACAGATCATTGTCCTGAATTCGGAAGGACTTCTTGATCTCTTGGAGAATACGCTTCGCTTCCTCTGCCGCCTCATCAGGGGAAAAGCCGGGCTCGGCAATCAAAAATTCATCACCGCCCAAACGAAATACCTTCCCCCTTGAGCTCACGCTTTGAAGCAGCCTTGAAGCCACTTCCTGCAGCAGCATGTCACCAATATCGTGGCCGAGCGTGTCGTTAATCGATTTGAACCGGTCCAGGTCGATGAAGAATACAGCTCCGGGGCGCCCCCGAAGAAACCGGTCTTTAAAGTAGCGTTCCAGTCCGTGGCGGTTCGGTAATCCCGTTAACGGATCGTGGTAGGCCATCCGCTCAAGCAAATGCCGGTCCAGGAATACGGCTCCTCCGGTTATTCCGAACATGAACAGCGTGACGAGAGACACGCCCGTCAGCAGAATTACATCACTCTGAACAAGAGAGGGCCCTGGACCAAGCCAGCTGCCGTGAGCAACGCCTCCTGCCCCCGTACTCATATAATGAACGCTGGTTATTGCAGTACCAAGCAGCAGCGCAGAATACAGCTTCCACCGGTTAAATCCCGGCGAATCTTTGAATCTGCCAATCAGCATAATGCTCATGGATGAGGCGATGATCGCGATCATGACAGAGATACTCTGGCCAGGCAGATTATAGTCCGTCTGCGCGTCAAGCTTTATCCAAGACCTTCCCGCATAGTACATGGCGGAAATCCCCGCTCCCAGCAGTATTCCACTGCCCGTCCAGCGCAGGAACGTCATCCGTTTCCCCAGCGAAATGGACAGCCCGAAGTAGCAGAAGGCGGTGCCGATAACCATCGACAGGATCGCCATTCCGGTATTAGAACGTCCGTCAAACTGCAATCCGCTGGCCAAAATCCCGGCATAGTGCATAGCCCAAATACCGATTTCAAGCACGCAGGCTCCTAACAGAAGCCATAAACGGCGTGTCCTGGGCGATGCCGTTGAGGATGGAACTTGAGAGATGAGATTTAAAGCGGAGTAGGACGCCAGTATTGAAAGTCCGAATGAAAGCAGCATAATCCATATATTATAGTGGATTCCCATATGATCCATAAGTCAACCTCTTCACCGATTTAATAATAATCTATTTTGTCATACCTCGAACATCAGCCGCGATTAATTTCGGATAGTAGGCATATGGAAAAGGCATTCTAACTGTAATTCTACTCTGTATCCGGTGGACTGTCTAAGTAAATACTGGAACCTGCGCCCATTTTGCGCTCAACTCAAAAAATGTCCATAATTGTTGAAGAATATCCCAGCCGTTGAAGCTATCCCCTTTCACATTCAGCTTAAACCGAACATCGGAAAGACCGATGCGCCGTTATCGCGGAAGAAGCAGCGCGGCACCCAGAACGGCGATGCGCGCGGCATTCAGCAGAACGAAATTCCGCACGGACAGAATAAAGGTCGCGGCCTTCTCCTGTCTTGCCGTAAACTTCGCGAGGTTGCCGCTTAGGGGAATCCATGTCAGCAGAAGGAGCAGCACCAGAAGAGGGTGTAAGCCCAGAAGCAGCAGTACGGCCAAGTCGGCAAAGGACACATAATAGAGCACCCTGAACAGAATAAGCGCTCTCTCTTTGCCGATGTGGACCGGCAGCGTATAGCGGCGGTTCTCGATGTCCTCCTCAATGTCGCAGATGTTGTTCGCCAGCATAATATTCGCAATGCAGACAATGGCCGGCACCGAGAACCAGAACAGGTAGATCGTTTCCACAAGGTTCAGATGAACATGAACCCATCCCCGCTCTAAAGTCAGCAGCGCCAGCGTCCCGTCCGTATGTATAAATGCGGAGATAAAGATGATGACAAAGCCCATAAACAGCCCGGAGAACAGTTCACCGAGCGGCATCCGGGAGATCGGGACCGGCCCGAACGAGTATAAAATGCCAATCAGAAAAGACAGCCCACCCAGCAAAAAGAGGAGCAGGTTCGTCTGGGCCACAAGCAGCAGCCCGCAGCCTGCCGCCAGCAGCAGGAGCAGGACGATCGTGCCGACCACGGCACTTTCCTTAAGTTTGCGCCGAACGATGGGATTATGCGTTTCATAGCCGTAGCCGTGCGTTCTTGACGCTTTTTTAAAATCATAATAGTTATTGATTGCCGTTGTCGCCATATCAAAGCAGAGCAGCGATACCAGCATTAATGCGAAGCGCCCCGCGTAAAAACTGTCGAACCGGTAAAGAGCATACAGCGTTCCCATGATAAAAGGAATCACACTCGCCACTTTTGTCCGGATTTCAACCAATTCCAAAAAGCTTCTCCCGTTCACTGCCTCACCCAGCCTTTTTCCTCATAGTTGTCATTGTAATTATACAAACGAATGTCACAAGTTCCATCATTTTTCGATAAAATCCATCCTTCTTCATTATAGGCAAGCCCTAAACGATATGGTATGATAGGCTGGCTTGTGCCGGGATCGATTCCATTCCGTATAAGTCAACACTTTTAACTGTATTGGGGGCTTTATTGTTTATGTCAGCGCAATCCTCGTCAACCCAGTCTGTCAAATGGGTCACCGCCGATCCCAGCGCGATCGGTCTGTTCGGACTGGCCATCGTCACCCTTGTGGCATCCTCGCAGAAGCTAGAGATCACCAGCGGCCTGAGCTATGTGATTCCGTGGGCCATTTTTCTCGGTGCATTCGCCCAGTTGTTCGCCTGCATCCAGGACGCCAAGCACAACAATACCTTCGGCATGACCGCTTTCGGGGCCTATGCCTTTTTCTGGTTCGGTATGGCCGTAAGCTGGCTGATCAAGCTGGGCGTATTCGGTGCTGTGCTTGCCGAAGCCATCGATCCGAAGCAGCTCGGCTTCGCCTTCCTCGGCTATCTGGTTTTCACACTATTTATGACCATCGGCGCCACCGAGACCAATAAAGTGCTGCTGATTATCTTTGCACTGATCGATCTGCTGTTTCTCGGGTTGACCTTCGATTCTTTCGAAATCGCAGCGGAAGCCTTCCACCGGCTGGCGGCCTTCTCGGAACTTGGCATCGGCATCGTCTCCCTCTACGGCTGCGGCGCTTCCGTCCTGAACGCTCACTTCGGACGCACGTTTCTGCCGCTCGGCGCTCCGCTGCGTATATTCAAGAAATAACTGCCAGGCCCGTGGCCAGTATGTCTAACGGATGTTCGCGCTGCCCCGTAGAAAGGCATACGCGGAAATCCGTTTCTTTTTTTAAAATTATGCCTGAACTACTCGTATCGGAGGCAGATTATGGCTTTCTTTAAGAAAAAGCCTTAACAGCTGGTTTTACAACCGCAACCTGACCCTGATGCTCCGCTCCATCCTGGATAAGTACGGGCTTACACCGGACTGTCTCGAATTCGAGATTACGGAGAGCACCGCCCTCTTAGAGGATCATTACCCGCTGCTGCAGCAGCAGATGCGCGATGAAGGGATTCTTGTGTCTGTCGACGATTTCGGGACCAAGTATTCCTCCCTCAATTATCTGAAGCATTTTCCCGTCGGCAAAATCAAAATCGACCGCACCTTCATCATCGGCATCGGCCAAAGCTCCATCGATGAGACGATTATCAAATCGATCACATATGTCGCTTCCCAGCTCGGCTACGACCTGATTGCCGAAGGCGTGGACAGCGAAGAGCAGGTTGACTTCCTGATGGCGCACGGCTGTAAGTATATGCAGGGCTTTCTTTTTTACCGTCCACTTCCCGCAAAGGAGATTAGACCGCTGCTTCAAAAGAACTGCCGAGAGAGCTTTCTTTAAATTGTGGAAAATGGATATCCTCGCCTTAACCGCCCATACTAAGGTCATTCTCCCACGGAGGTGGCCAAGGCAGTGAACAAAAAAATGAATCTGCTGATGTTCAGCGGCGAATACGATAAGGCGATGGCCGGACTGATTCTGGCTAATAGCGCGAAAGAGATTGAGGTGGACGTTTCGATATTCTTTGCCTTCTGGGGGCTATTCCTGGTTCGGGACCCTGAAAAAATGACGCTCGAGGACAAGAGTATCTATGAAAAGCTGATGGACGTCATGACGCCCAAAGGGCCGGAGCAGCTTCCGCTGTCGCGGATGAATTTCAGCGGGCTCGGGAAATGGATGCTGGAGGAAATGATTGAGGATCAGGGCGCGCCGAAGCTGATTCATTTCTTGAAAGGCGCCCGCAAAAAGAACATCAAATTCTACGCCTGCAAGCTGTCTGTGGAAATTATGGGCTTTAAGCCCGAGGAGCTGCTGCCGGAAGTGGAGATTATCGATGCGGCTTCCTATTTGAAAGATGCGCTGGAAAGCGACCTTCAGCTGTTTATTTGAGTATCAAGGCCGCCCTAACTGCCACCTTGATACTTATCGGTTCCGGCTTGGCAAGCCGTCTTTCAGCCGCTCCTTGCTGGGCGTTCACCTATTTTTTGCCCCGGGCATATACTGAGCCAAAGACTCTTGGCTGGAGGGACTGCCCGTGCTTAAATCCATCCTCGCCTCTTCCGCAGAAGAGGCTGATTCTCTGGAGGCGTATTTTAGCCCTTTTCGCGAACATACTATCGGCCTCGGACATCCCATTTCAACCCCATACGGAAAAAAGCCTCTGCTGTACGCCGATTGGACGGCCAGCGGCCGTCTGTACGAACCGATTGAGCGGAGGATACAGGAGCGGTTCGGCCCGTTTGTCGGCAATCCGCATACCGAGGCGAATGCCACCGGGATGACGATGACCCGGGCTTATGAGGAAGCCGGGCGGATCATCAAGCGCCATGTGAACGCAGGTCCGCACGACATTCTGCTCACCTGCGGCCATGGAACGACCGCGGCGGTGAACAAGCTGCAGCGGCTGCTCGGGCTCCGGCTGCCGGAATGGATGGAGGAACGGGTGACGCTGCCGCCGGAGGATCGGCCGGTTATTTTCATCACCCATATGGAGCATCACTCCAACCTCATCTCCTGGCAGGAGACTATCGGCGAGGTCGTCGTCCTTCCCCCGGGACCGGACGGCAATGCCGATCCGAGGCAGCTTGAAGCCGCGCTGCGGCCGTACCGGGGCCGCCGCCTGAAGATCGGCTCGTTCACCGCATGCTCGAATGTAACCGGAATCGAGACGCCGTACAGAGAGATGGCAGCCGTCATGCACCGCTACGGCGGTCTGTGCTTTGTCGATTTCGCGGCAAGCGCCCCCTATACGGACATCGACATGCATCCGCCGTCACCGCTGGAGAAGCTTGACGCTAT
>NZ_ASSD01000399.1 GCF_000520715.1 Paenibacillus zanthoxyli JH29 | reverse complement strand
GTTCGAGGTCTTCGACCGAACCCAATTCAGCAGCCATGTGAAGCACGGTTTGTTGAGCTTTCGTGTTCAGGATCAGACGAGTGGAGTCGGCTTTAGGATCACAGCCTACGATCATGATTTTTTGACCGAAAGTCGTCGCCAGCTGAGCCAGCGTGTTCTGGGAAGTCGTGGATTTGCCGATACCGCCTTTACCGTAGAATGCGATTTGTCTTGGTTTCTTACTCATGAATAATCATCCTCCATATTTAAATTATTTAGATTATTACAAATGCAAATGAATGCAAAATTCTGACGGACATCATCTTGATAAACCCAAACTGGCATAGAACTCGGCGCTTTCCAGCAGCAGTTCTTCAATGTCGCCTTTGCCGGAAATTGCTGCTATCCCTCTCTGCAAAAGCTTACTGCGCGGAGAATCGCCAATTCCGGAACAGAGAATCGCCTGACAGTCCGCAAACAAAGCGGCCGTATCGTCAAAAATCTGCTTCTTGTCGACCGGTTCGCCGCTCTCTGCTCTCCCGGTGCAATAGGCCTGAACGTGACGTACTTCCAAGAACGTGATTGTCTGGCCCGAAACATCATAAACCCAAAATTCACTCGCATGTCCAAAGTGGACATTAACTTTGCCGCCGCCCCGTGTCGCAACAGCGATTCTAATTCCCGGGGGCTCGGTGGTGAGGTGACCGGCTGATTCATTCTTTCGCTCGGTGTCCGTATTGGCTAACTCCGTCTGATTCCAGCTTGCTCCGTCGTCACCGATTAATTCCACTCGACCGCCTCTCCTTCAAATGAGATTTGCGAATAACAGAGATCCGAGTGTAACAAATGTCACATTTCTTAACTTGCCATGTAGATGTTGTTGTTCTTAAGAGATATATTATCCTTTCAATTCAAATCCCGTCAATGAATGTTAAGCGCATACATTCATCGTTGACAAATCGTTCAAGAACGGCGTCAGGTTACATGACACATCCATGCGACTTTCCACTTTTTCCACCTGAAGGTACCGCTTTCATTAATGATTTCCAACGATTGATATATTTGCAAAAGGATTGCCATGTCTCTGCACCGTTCCTAACGGGCATTAATTGTTCACAAACCTGCCTTATCCACTGCTGTTAGCAGCGATAAAAAAGCCTGAACGCGGCACTTCCTCCACAAAACAAAACCGAGCCGTTAGCAGTCTAACCCTGAGTTTTGGCCATGAAGTCCAGACCATCTTATGCTTTCGATGTACAACGTCATAAATACTATTATGATCGATCCTCCTTGTCCTCTCCAACGGCTACATTCCATTTTTCATCTTTTTGTTTCTATTTTTGAAACTTTTCAGCAGATTTTGATATGTATCAGTTACCTGGCTACCATAGAAATCAGATTTATCAGCTGCGCATTTCCAAATCAAAGCCGCAGCCAATTATCAAAGAAGGGAATGAACAACATGGGACAAATTAAAACAAGCACTCGCGGATTTCTGGCTCCGGCCAAATATATTCAAGGCTACAGAGAAGTAAGCAAGCTTGAGAGTTACACTAATTCATTCGGCACGAAGCTCCTGGCTTACATTGATTCCTTTTTGTTCGAAGCCTTATCTTCTAGGCTGTACAGTGCGTACGGCACTGCCAGTATTATTTGTGAACCTTTTGAGGGGCAGGTTTCCATTGAAAATTCGGATAAGTATATCCATACAGCCCGCAGTGGAAATTATGATGCGATTATCGGCATCGGCGGAGGAGAACGCTTGATATGACCAAGCTGGTGGCTAATGCTCTGGATTTACCCTTAGTGATTATACCTACATCTGCGGCAACCGATGCGCCTACCAGCGCTTTATCAGTCATTTACTCCCCTGCGGGAGAGCATATCAACGAAATGTTTTACGACAAAGGGCCCGATCTGGTTATAGTCGATACCGAAATCATCTCGAGCGCTCCTGTTAGGCTGCTGGTGGCCGGTATGGGCGATGCGTTAGCGACTTTCTTCGAGGCTCGGGCGTGCAAGGAGTCCGACTCGCAGAATAACATCAAAGGGGAATTCAAACGAACTCTCGCCTCCTATGCCATCGCGAAGGAATGCTACAACGTTCTATTACAAGACGGGTTAAAAGCGAAGCTGGATGCGGAAGCGGGCATTTGCTCCCCATCTATGGAAAATATTATTGCGCGAGCCGCTTGATGTAACGGAAGATATGCTGTACCATGCCATCCGCTCTGCCGATATATTGGGGAATCATTACAGGAAGAGAGGTCATCAATACATTTAAATGTCTACGAAAATCTATATTGCCTTATTTTCTCTTGCCCTTAGCGCTTTCGCCATAGGGACGACCGAGTTTGTGCTGGTCGGGTTGCTTCAAACTGTAGCAAGTGATCTCCAAATTAGCATCACACGCGCAGGGACACTCATATCCGGTTATGCTGTTGCCATTGCCGTGGGAACTCCGTTTATCGCTATCCTCTCAGGGAAAGTGCCCAAACGAAGATTTTTAATCATTCTGATGGCTGTATTTACCTTGGGTAATTTGCTAAGCGCGTTCTCTTACTCCTATCATCTGCCCAGGTTCCGTTACGGTTGCCGGATTAACCGGCCCATTGGACCATGATTACGCAGTAGAAGGTTTGAAAAGATTTCTGGCAGCACGCAAGTCTTAATGGATGCTTACTTGTCCAGCAGGCTTGAAATTTGTGCGCTGCATGCCAGCAGCTTTTTGCTTAGAGTCCGGTCCTTCTTTTTCGTCAGACGCGCAGAGGGACCGGATAAAGTAACCGCAGCGATGGCCTCCCCTTTGTAAAAAATGGGGGCGGCAATACAACGAAGTCCGATTTCCGTCTCTTCATCATCGATGGCATAACCTTGCTGCCGAATGACCTTGAGATGCTCCCGTAATAAATGTAAATCGGCAAATGTATTTTTCGT
This sequence comes from Paenibacillus zanthoxyli JH29, assembly GCF_000520715.1. Classification (GTDB taxonomy): domain Bacteria; phylum Bacillota; class Bacilli; order Paenibacillales; family Paenibacillaceae; genus Paenibacillus_AQ; species Paenibacillus_AQ zanthoxyli. Next base: position 583 of record NZ_ASSD01000399.1, on the reverse strand, counting down.
ATTTTTTTGCAGCGTTATGTTGTTTAGAACGGTTTCCCGCTTGTCTTCATCCAAATGAGCAAGGATGACTTTGCCAAAAGCGCTAAGGTGAACATAAGCATAATCGCCAACCTTGGAGTGGATCCGCATGGAATGGGTGCCTTCAACTACTTGGGTTGTCACCACATTGATGCCATTTAGAATGCCGATATATAGGGTCTCCCCAATTTCTTGGCTTAATTGATGCAGCGGAGGGACAGCGATCCAGTCCAGTCTGGGATTGGCAGAAGCGGCAGTCCCTCCGCCCACTTTTTCAGTAAGGCTGTATAAATGCTCTTCTTTCTTTACATATCCTGCAGCCTCAAGTGTGTACAGCAGGCGAAATGTAGTCGATTTATTCAGATCAAGCAGCCGCATGATGTCTGTCAGCTTCATCGGCTCCGCTTGCCGCAATGCCTCCAAAATCAACAGCCCTTTTTTTAATGTGGCCGATTCATATTGCTTCATCATTCCACCTCTTTATATGTGAAGCAATAATAAATCAAACGCAATTAAAGATCAACTATCGATAGACTGAGAAACGCTAATCATTCATTTTATTTGA
>NZ_ASSD01000398.1 GCF_000520715.1 Paenibacillus zanthoxyli JH29 | reverse complement strand
ATTTCACAACTACGATCTTAGAAGGGGCACTAGGTCAAACGATTGGGAAAGAAGAAAGCGCTGGTGACGCTCGGAAACACCTTGCTTCGAATCATTTACCATATGCTCTTCAGCGGCGACCTTATGAAGAGCTCAGACCCGACTATTTGAACCACTTCCGTTCCCAAAATGAACGTAAACAAAGCCAGATGATTAAACAGCTTGTAGCGAGTGGCTTTGTCGTGACAAAGGTCTGCCCCCCCTATTTTTACACTAACTTCCACCCAAGAACTGCTAATGGGTAGTTCTACTTTGTTGTGCTCTGAATAAGAATGCCTGCTAGGTGATTTTTATAAAAAAATTTGTTTCTATAGAGTTTTACAGATTGAATATTCAATTCTATAGAATTAGTATATTTTGCTAAATTTCTATGCTACTTTAGAGAAAAAATAAATTTATAACTGAGGAAGTGAAAAATAACTGGAATTTGTAGAAGAAATAATAATTTCAAATTATTGAAACCTACAATCACATAAAAGGAGAAAAATTATTAAATGAATTCAAAATGGTATAAAGATATCCCCGTATCTATTAATAATGCTTTCGGCGATCCTCTTACGGAAATACAAATAGAAGACACTATTGCCAAAATAAACAGTCTGAAGAACCATGCAGCTCCATATAACATCATTACAAAAGCAGTTATCAACGATGAGATATACAGTAAATTGAAAGATGTTGAAAAAACAGATAATTTCGTGGTTATGTACTCTCTTACCGGTTTAGATGAAGGAGGATATTCTTTTCAAGAGCGATTAGAGACTATTGAACTTTTGAATAAGTTATTTGGGAAAGTAATTATTTTAGTGCGGCCAATCATTCAAGGGAGAAATGATCATTATAAGAATCTTGAAAAAATTGTCAAGGTCGCAAAGAATACCTCAGGAAGACTCATTACTGGAGCTATTCATGATGAATTCAAACGAAAAAATGTGAAGACAGAAGTAAGAGATCACTTAGTCGAGATTTGTGAAAAGAACAGCATTAAGTATTTCCATAAATCAAGTTGCGCAGCAGCTGACATTACCAATAGCAGATGTTGGATGCATGATTTACAGAAGCCGGTTAACCTGGATGTAGTTGAGCGTTTGGGTTATCAATTTAATCTTATAGATGATCGGATTTGTCTAAAATACGCAACTGTAGGTGATTTGAATTTTATTAGAATGATTACCAAGTCATATATATTAACAGAAAATGTTTTAAGTGGTTATAATTTATTGTCAATTAGTAATGATGATTATAAATATGAAGTATCATCAAGCTGGTATTCATGGAGTAATAACACTGCTTGTGAGATCAATTGTGATTATTGCATTATCCATTCAATTGATTACTTAGATAAAGAATGCCAAATAGGTGTTAAGCCAAGCGATATTGAAGCGAAATCTCAAAAGGCATTTAAGATGTCTAGTGAGTATACGGAAATGCTGAAAAAGGGAAAATTTATTTCTCAATCCATAAGAAAACAACTAGGTTACAATGACGTTCGAAATACGCAAATATGCAAGGCGAATGCTTATTTGTGATTACTGTTTCTTGTTTGAGTAATTATTTCACGCCAAATTTTTTAGAAGGGAGAATTATATGATTTCATTAAATAATGGTTATGCATTTGGAAAAGTACACATTTGGAGTTATGACAATGAAATTGAGAATGAGGGCATAATACTCGTAATTAATAAATATTATAATGAAGGGGTATTTTGTAAAAAAATTAACTGCATCAAAGGAATAATAACGCTGGATTTAAGTGAAACCTCCCATTGTATAATATTGGCAAAATCGTATGATATCCCAGTAATAGCAGTTAATTTATCTGAAATCGAAAAAATCACTAATGATCACTATATATTTATTGAAGCAAAGGCTGGAGCTACTAATTTTAATTTATGTGAGACAAGAGAATTATGGGATAAATATCAAAAAAAGTGTGACGAGTATTTATTAGAGAAAAAGAAAAAGCTGTATTTAAAAGATGTAAAGTGCATAAGTTCCAATGGCCGAGAAACTAAAATATTTGCGAATTTGATTGTTCCTGAAGAAGTTCATCGTGTTGTAGAGTTAGGCGGAGAAGGTATTGGTGTATATAGAACAGAATTTTTGTTCTTAAATCGCAATGATTTACCAAGTGAAGAAGAACAGTTTATAAGCTATAAATATGTAGCTGAAAATATGGATAATAAGACCGTTGTAATAAGGACCATAGATATCGGCGGAGATAAAAAGATTGACTATTTAAATATTGAACGGGAAGAGAATCCTTTCCTGGGGTGTAGAGGAATTCGATTTTGTTTACGAAATATAGATATTTTTAAGACACAGCTAAGAGCTATTTTACGAGCAAGCGTGTACGGAAATGTTAGTATATTATTGCCTATGGTTACGACTTTAGAGGAAGTTCTAGAGTCCAAGAAAATTATTGAGTTGTGTAAAAAAGAACTGAAAAGTGAAGGTGAATTATTTTGTGATGTAAAACTAGGAATTATGGTTGAGGTTCCAGCCGTAGCTTATCAAATTCATAGATTTACAGAACACGTAGATTTTCTGAGTATCGGTACAAATGATCTAATTCAATATTTTTATGCGGCAGATAGAACTAATAGCAAGGTTTGCAATTTATACAAGCAATCAGATGAAGTTTTTTTTGATCTGATTAAGAATGTAATTGACATTGCGCATTCAAAAAAAATTTCCTGTACGGTTTGCGGAGAGATGGCGTCAAATCCTGACACTATAAAGAGGCTGCTTGAATATGAAATAGATGAACTATCTGTCTCAACATCGTTAATCCTTGATACCAAAGAGAACGTGATTACTTGTATATGAGATATTTAGATTAACTGTCCAGCTACTATATGAGGTGATTAGATGACGGAATCTAGAGAGTGGAAGTGGGAAATCGTTAATGAGTCCATTTGGCTGGCACCTTGCGAAGAAAGTTATTTTTATTGTGAGAAATGGAAAAAGTCCAGGAAAAAGTCCATTTTAGATATCGGCGCTGGACTTGGAAGACATGCAATTCTTTTTGCTAAAAATAATTTCGAGGTTGCTGCAATTGATTTATCAGAGTTCGGAATTAATTATTTAAATGCATGGAAAGAACAGGAGCAATTGAGCATCTGTACTAAAGTGTGCGATATGAAAAAAATACCCTTCCAAGATCATTTTTTTGATTGCATATGGGCCTACCATTCAATTTCACACACGGATAGTCTGGGTTTTTCTGAAATCTTAGAAGAAATAGAAAGAGTGCTAAAGCCTGAGGGAGAAATTTATCTTTCATTGTCTTCAAAAGATAGTGGTTTTTATAGTAAAGGTGGGTATCCTCAAGTTGATGAAAATACAATTATTAAGACAGATGAGGGACCAGAAAAAGGAATCCCTCACTATTATGTCGATTTAGATGATATTTTTGCACTTTTTAATAATTTTAAGATAGAAAGCATTCGACATGTTGATGACTGTTACAGAAATGGTGAAATTTATGATAATAAACATTATTTTATTTATGCACGCCTCTTACAAAAATGATTTTTAAGGAGATAATGATTATGTTAAGCAACAGGGGTGAAAAAAAAATAATAACTGATGAGAATAAAGTTATTTATTCAAACAAAAAAGATCTAACTTATTGCACACAAGGGGAAATCTATAATTCTGGATTCGTTAAAAAGATTAATAACGATATTTCCTTTGATAAAAAAGGAGTTTATTTATTTGAAGCAATTCGAAAAGTAGGAAAATCTATTGCAGACAAAATGGGTTGTGAAGTTAAAAAATATCCTTTGCTTTTACCGGTAGAGACGATTGAAAAAACCAATTATTTAATTAAGTTTTCACATCATTGCATTTTTTGTGATGAATTAGCTATAGATCAAGCAAGTATTAAGAAAAAATTTAAGTCAACAAATATTACTGTTAAGAAAATTAGAGAAGGGTATCTCAACTCAGCTCAATATGTATTATCACCATCAGCATGTTATCATATGTATCCTGAATATGAGAATACAGTTTTAGAAAATCCGTTAAAGATTTCTTTTGAACAGAATGTATGTAGAAATGAAGGAGTAGTGAGTGAAGATACCTCATTTGGGCGTTTGAAAAGTTATAACATAAGAGAAATAGTATTTATTGGGGATCCTGAATATGTTAGAGAAAGTTTGAATCGGGTAGAAGCCTTGATTAAAGATACATTACTCGAACTAGGTCTTAGCTTTGAACTTGTGAAAGCAACTGACAGCTTTGTGATGGCCGAAGCAAAACTATTAGAACGTATACAGATGCTTCAAGATTTAAAACATGAGTTTAGAGTTTATTTTGACAAGGAAAGAAGTATGGCGGTAGCATCAATAAATTATCATGATCAAAGCTTTACAAAAGCATTTAATATCTCGATGAAACAAACACAACAAGTAGTGTCTGGATGTGTTGGAATAGGAATTGAAAGAGTAGTATTGGCATACTTGGCTCAGTTTGGGATTGACAGTGATAAATGGAGCAGAAGCATTCGTGATTTATGTTATGAAGTGAGTAAGGCTTCATTTTAAAAAATGAATAAAGTGAGGATAGAAAAGTGAATTTTTTAAAGATTTCAGTGAAAAATTCGATGGAATATAGGTGGTCCGTTTTTTTTTCAACAATAAGCTCTGTTTTCTCCATTTGGATAATGATTATGTTGTGGAAATATTTGTATCATAATGACGTGAATATGATTACTTATATGAATCGTTATATCGTCGTTGCCAATATAATTGCTATCTTTTATTGCAGGGGAATTGCCAAAAGAATAGGAGACAGAGTCTCTAATGGAATGTTTGCACTAGACTTATTAAAACCAATTAATATATTCACAATGTCATGGCTATTGGAATTAGGTGAAGTTTTGGCTAGTTTTATTATAAAAGGATTGCCGATAATTATTCTTTATTTTAATACGATGTTCTGGAAAATAAGCTTTCATAATGCATTTTTTTGCATGCTTGCATTAATAATTGGTCATATCATTTTTGTGCTCATGTATTCTATTTTAGGATTTTTGGCAATCGTTTTGTTTGATATATGGCCATTTCAGCGTTTATTGGATGATACTATCCGTTTTATCGGTGGAGGGATTATACCACTTACTATTATGCCTGAACAGTTACGTAGCATTGCGACGCTTCTTCCTTTTCAATATTTATATTCATTTCCATTACAAATCATGTTTAATAAAATTGAAACCCAAATTATGCTCAAATATTTTTTTGTTGGATTCCTTTGGCTAATAGTTCTTATCTTGCTTAATTTGTTTGTTTATAGAAGTGTAATGAAAAAAGTTGTTATACAGGGGGGATGAGATGGAGTTTGTATTCATTTATTTTGAATTTATAAAAAAGTTTTTAAAAGCACGCATAGAATATAGATTCAGTTTTTTTAGTGGCTTCTTAGCCAATTTTTACTGCTATCTTATTACATTTTTAAGCTTTTGGGTTATTATCAACAATTTTGGCACTATAGCTGGATGGACTTTTGAGGATTTAAGCTTTTTATACGGATTAAACATATTAACCTATGCGATAGCTGGAATGTTCTTTTGGCCAGTATTTCGATTAGAGACAGAAATAACATCCGGAAATCTTGATGGATATCTAATTAGACCATTAGGTGTCATTAAACATTTGGTTTTCAGACAATTTGGGGATACATTCTTGGGACAAATTGTTGTTACTCTCGTCTTTTTAATTAAGGCATTAATTGAAATGAATACTCCTAGATCACCATATTGGTATCTATTTTTAATTATTATAATCATCAGTGGAACGATGATTCAGTCTGCTGCAATGATTTTTATCGGAAGTCTGTCTTTTTGGATGAATCGTTCCACTCAATTAGGAGATATTCTATATTATGATCTTCGTAAATTTACTGAATATCCCTTATTGATTTTTCCAAAAACAATAAGGATCATTCTTTCAACGATAATACCATGGGCGCTAATCTGCTATTATCCAATATTAATCCTCCTCAATAAGGCAAACACAACAGTAGAATGGCTGCTTGGGGGTGGAGCACCAATAATTGCATGTATGCTATTTTGGTTTGCAATTATTTTTTTTAAGAAAGGGCTAAGTCATTATGATGGAAGTGGAAGCTAATATGAAAAAAAAAGATATTATTATCAAGGCGGAAGAGGTTTGTAAAGAATATAAAATCGTAAAAAGAAATGAAACAGGTTTTAAGCATTTGCTAATAAGAAAGTATAAGCAAATATCTGCAGTAAAAAATGTGAAAATTGAAATTGGCAGAGGTGAAATAATCGGCTTTTTGGGTCCAAATGGTGCAGGAAAATCTACGACAATTAAAATGTTATGTGGTATTTTGGCTCCTACTAGTGGAAAAATAGAGGTTTTGGGAAAAGATCCTTTTAAAAATCGGAAGGAAAACGCATATAGAATAGGAGTGGTTTTTGGACAGCGATCTCAATTATGGTGGGATTTACCTGTATGCGATACTTTTTATTTACTTAGAAGAATCTATAAGGTAAGCGACAAAACATATGAGGCAAGTTTACAGTTGTTTAGAAAGTATTTAGAACTTGATTCTATATGGTTGCAGCCTGTTAGGCAATTAAGCCTTGGACAAAGAATGAGAGCAGAATTTGCTGCTTCTATCATCCATAACCCGGAGATTCTTTTTTTAGACGAGCCTACAATTGGGCTTGATTTAGTTGCAAAGAAACAGATACGTCAGTTTATTAAGAAACTGAATAGAGCATTTAATACAACAATTATTTTAACATCACATGATATGAGAGATATTGAGGAATTGAGCGATAGAATAATAATAATAGATAAAGGTGAGGTGATTTTCAATCAAACAATCAACAGCTTAAAACAAAAATATAGTGACTCTACGATTCTTTATATTTCTTTTGTAAATTCAATAGATAAATTTCCAATTTCTCAAGTCATTGAAGCCAAACAAATGGGAAATGGATATACCTGGAAGGTCGAACTTGCAAGTGATTCAATTTCAATCGGGCAGTTGATTAATGAAGTCACAAAATATGAAGAAATTGATAAATTTGAAATCGAAGAGAAAGATGTTGAAGATATTATAAGAGAAATATATCAGCATGGGGTATAACATATAGGCAGATCTTTCAATAATAAAACGGGCTTCGCCGATTCAATGTGCTTGTTGAAACATTTCGTATAGGGATAGGAAAGGTGGTTCCAGCCAGTGAATAACATGCAAAATGAAATATGTGAAGTATTGGTGGACATATTGAAGGATGAGAACATTATCGATAAGCCATTTGATGGTTCATATAACTCAAATCTCAAGGAAGAGTACGGAATGGATTCTATGAATCTAATTCGATACATAGTTGAAATTGAGGAAAAGTTTGAGATTGAATTCAATGATGAACAACTTTTGCCAGAGTGTTTTGCAACAATTTATGATATTTCCATGCTGGTAGTAGAGTGTTTAGGAACAAAATAAAAACGAGAGGAAAGAATTTTTAAATATGGGGATCATAACAATAGATGGACTGAGTGGGGTTGGCAAGACAGCAAGAGCTATTTCTTTGGCAAAGAAATTGGGCTATAGATTTATAAGTTTTGGATACATTTTTAGAGCGATTTCATATGCAAAGCTGGTTCATATTGAATTTAATATGGAACATTTTAAGTTTGAATGGCATATGGATGATTTGCATAATCCTTTTAAAATCTTTTGTCAAGGGGAAGAAATAACGGATATATTACATGGAACACCTGAAATAGATAAGATGTGCTACAAAATTTCGAAGAGTTTTGAGATTGAGAATTTAGCAATACATACGTTGAAAATGTTGATTGACCACGGATCATTTGTTATAGAGGGCCGAAACACTAATACCTTATTTTCAAATATCGAGATTTCATATTTTTTGTTTTGTTCGGAAGAAGAAAGGAATAAGCGTCTTGCTTTAGAAATGAAAAATAAGGGAAGAAATTTAAAGCAAAGTGAAGAAGTATTGCAAATTTCCAATAAGCGTGATACTGCAGATAGAGCTCTTGTCACCACATTTTTAGATGATAAAGATAAAGTGCTTTATATAGATAGTACTTTATTTACTCCTGAAGATACATTGGGTGAAATGTTGAGATATAGGAACTATTTTTTGAAAAAAGAGAGTACTCCGATGATTCTTATATGCTTGTCAAATGATTATGCAACTGTAAATAGATGGGTTGAGAATTTTCACGATAGTGCATTTACAATTAAAAAAATTATTCTGGATAAAAAATATGCTGAAGAATTAAAGCGGCAATACAGTTCAATAGATTTCTGTTGTTTGGATATGGACTTTGTTTCCGGAATAACCAATGATACTGAAAACAGTATTGTTATTGTATTGAAAAATAGCCAAGATATTTTGTTTTCTAAAATTAACGAAATATATATAAAACCGCATCTCTTTGGGAATAATTTGCTTGTTTGCTCAGCTCAGAATGATTTACTTAAACTTTTGTCACAAAAATGCTCAGCAATAGAATCTTCTTTTTCTTTTAGAACAACTTTTTTTCAGCGATTAGAGGCAAAAGAAGACATCGTGAAGTATTTGAAAGTAATAAAAAACGGCTGACTGGAGGACTACGAATTTATGGGGATATACAAAAAATTTGCAAACATTGATAATGATGTTGCTAGAAATTGGGCGGATATCAAACCGTATCAATTAAGCATTGGCATTACTCCAAAATGTAATAGTAAGTGTGAGTATTGTAACAACTGGAAAGACAAAACATCTGCGACACCCTCTGAAGAAATAATTCTCAAAATTATAGAAGACGCTAAAAGTCTAGGGGTTGAACAAGTCTTATTTTCGGGAGGAGAGCCCTTATTACATAAGGACTTTATCGATATTCACTTTCATACAAGAAATATGGATTTGGATACGTTACTTATAACCAACGGAACGATGCTTACTGATAATGTAATACAACAACTGATTAATTGTGGCTGTAAAAAAGTTGGTATCTCTCTTGATTGCATAGATCATCATGTATATAAACAAGTGAGAGGAATAGGCAATAAGAAAATCATAGAAAATATCGAGTTAATTATTAATAAATATAAGGAATTAAATCTTTCTATTTGTTGTACATTACATAAGCTGAATGTAAATTATCTTGAGAAATTATTGGATTTTTGCATGAAACGAGAAATTCCTATTCAATTTCAGCCAATAGATACTACCAGTATGAGTATAGATTTGAAGAATAAATATCAGCCTGATCGAAATGATATCTTTGAATATGAAAGGATATTTAAAAAAATATTAATGCTTAAAGATGAAGGTTATCCTATATATAATGAATCTAGTTATCTTCAAAATATTTGTAATTACTTCGAACAGCAAAAATTTATTCCTATAAAATGTTATGCACCATTTACGCAAATATCTATTAACCAAGAGATGAAGTTATTGTCCTGTTGGGGAGGTGAAGTTATTGGGGACTTACGGGAGAGTAGTCTATATTCCCTCTGGAATTCAAATAAGTTAAATGACTTCCGAAAAAAATCGTTAGATAACAAATGTGAAGGCTGTTATTATAGCTGTCACTTAAGTAAGTCTTACAATAAAATAATATAGTTATTACCGAGTTGTCATAACTCTTGTTAACAATTGGATTAGGGCAGCATATCGATAAACTTCCTTGCTGCCGAAGATAGCGGGACACTCTTAAGTGTGACAACTCCAATGTTACGGGTGGGAATAGGTGGGGTAAGTCTTATCTCGAACAGATCCCCTTGGAGCGAAAATGGCTCAGTGAAGTTGTGAATGATACAGGCGATACCGAGCCCTGCCCGGGCGAAATCTGCCAGGAGATCAACGCTGCCAAGCTCGATTTCAGGTGCGATCTCCAATCCGTGACTACGGAAGTACCAGTTGATGTGCTGTCGAATACTGCTGCCGGATTCCAGGAGAATCAACGGATAATTGACTAATATTGCGGGAGTAATATAACCTTCTGCCAGTTCGCTGAATTTTCGGGAGGCTATGAAGCAATCCTGCAAGGATAAGCTTTGACGGATAGCTACTTGCGAATCTTGGACAGGCAGGTTAATAATTCCGAAGTCGATCACTCCGTCCTTCAAGAGCCTGATGGTTTCCTGGGTTGTACGGTTGGTTACTTGAATCTTGATATCTGGATAAGTCTCGTGAAACATCTTTAAATAGGGGAGTAGGTAATGCTTGCACAAAGTATCACCGGCACCGATGGTTATTTCACCTTGCTGCAATTGATGTATTTCTACCAGCATTCGTTCTGCCGTCATAAGATGTTGAAATGCTTTTTCAATATGCTGGTATAAAATTTCTCCATTTTCGGTTAGTTTGACGCCGCGGGAGGTGCGAAATAGAAGCTGGTTGCCGAGATGAGCTTCCAATTGCTTGATGGTATGTGTAACGGCAGGCTGCGTTATAAAAAGTTTCTCTGCTGCTCTCGACAAATTTCCATAACGGGCAACCATATAAAAAACTTTGTACCACTCAATATTCCCTTCGACAAGGAACAATGATATCAACTCCATTTATATCAAGTATAATTAATAATCAATTTTCTTTATAACGATACGATGATTATAATAATAATAGGAAATTAATACAAGCTTGGAAGGGGATTGGGTCCATGTCAGTTACTGCAATTGTCGGCGCGAATTGGGGAGATGAAGGAAAAGGAAAAATTACGGACGCACTTGCGGCGAAGTGTGGTTTTGTAGTGCGATATCAGGGAGGGGCTAACGCAGGACATACCATTATTAATGAATATGGGAAGTTTGCACTTCATCTGCTGCCCTCCGGTGTCTTTCATCCCAATGTAGTCAATGTGATTGGACAGGGGGTGGCGCTTGACTTGCATAAGTTCTTTAGCGAGTTGGAGGAACTCTTATCTCGGGGCGTTCCGGCTCCAGAGCTCCGAGTTTCAGATCGGGCACAGGTTGTGCTTCCTTTTCATAAGCTGTTCGACGAACTAGAAGAGAAGAGACTGGGCGATAGCGCTTTTGGCTCCACCAAAACAGGTATTGCTCCTTTTTATTCCGATAAATATTTTAAGCTGGGAATTCAGGTGGCGGATCTATATAACACTGATAGGCTGCGGCTCAGATTGGAACAATCTCTCATTTCAAAGAATATACTTTTGGAGCATCTCTACAACGAGCCTATCCTACAGCCGGATCATTACATCGATGAGCTGAAGCAGTTGGGAGAACGGCTCAAGCCCTATGTCTGCGATACGACGGTGCTTCTGCAACAAGCATACCACCGAGGCGAGCAGATATTGGCTGAAGGACAATTAGGTGCATTACGGGATCCGGATAACGGCATCTATCCGTTCTCGACCTCTTCGTCTACCTTGGCTGGGTTTGCAACTGTGGGGGCAGGCCTGCCACCTTATGCTATGAATCGGATTGTCGCTGTTACTAAGGCTTACTCCAGCTGTGTTGGCGCGGGTCCATTTGTAAACGAAATTTTCGATGCGGAAGCCGATGAGCTGCGCCGCCGAGGCGGTGATGCCGGAGAGTTCGGAGCTACGACGGGTCGGCCACGCAGGATGGGATGGTTCGATGCTGTGGCCACACGATACGGTTGTTTGGTGCAGGGAGCCACGGAGGTTGCATTGACAAATCTAGACGTATTGGGTTATCTGGATGATATCCCGGTTTGCGTTGCCTACAAAATCAATGGCTTACAAACGGAATCATTTCCTGTTCCCGCTGACCTTGATCAAGCGAAGCCAATTTACACAAAGCTGCCGGGATGGAAAAGCGATATTTCCGGTATACGTCATTTCGGTGAGCTTCCGGACTCGGCTCAAAGATATGTGCTCACATTGGAGAAGATGATCGGTGTACCGATCAAATGGATATCCAACGGTCCGAAACGGGAGCAAATTATAGAGAAGCCATGATCAGTTGATCTCTCTTAAGGGATTCAGAGATTTGTGACCATCCTGCTTCTCAGCACTATACTCCAAAAATGATTCTATGGTTCACAAACATTTATTTATACAATAAATTATGTTAGGAGTCGTTAGAATGATTGATTTGAAACCAATGTATACAAGTGAGAGTATTAATTACTCCAAGGAAGAGTTACTTGGGAACTTGATAACTTTTTCTGGATTGGATGGCTCAGGAAAGACTACGCAGACTGAGTTATTATTGCAGGAACTAGGATCCAAGAATACAATTAAATTTAGCCATAAAATCACTCAGAATGAGGAGTTTTATATAACACTAAAATATTTATACCAGCATTCTAAAAAAATTGATCAAAAATATATCTCTTATTTAATAGCCTTTGAATACTTGCAGTTTTTTATAAATACTGTTATTTATAATTTGAAATTGGGTAATAATGTTATTTTGGACAGGAATGTCTTTGATTTATACATTGAACAAAGGTACATGTTCTCTAATGATTTTGAACATGGGTGGGATATGCTGAACAGCATTATGTCATTTGGCGTAAATATATACTTAGAAATTTGTCCTTCTGAGGCATATGAACGGATACTATCCAGAGGTAAAGCGGTTAAAGAACATGAAAAAATTGAAAACCTTACGGTTAGAAAAAGGGGATATGATTTATTGGTGAGCAATGAAAATATACATGTTTTTGATGCTAGCAGAAGTAAAGAAGTTATTCATCAAGAAATAATGGAACTGCTAAAACTAAAATATGCATAATATTCGATTCATTGGACTTGATTAAATAATGGAGATGAATGTTATAAATATGAATAATAATAATGTCTTTTTGATCAATTTATTGAAACAGTTCTTAAAAATAGACTCAAAGAAAATCACTGAAGGTGAAATATTGAGGCTTGATTGGGAAGATGTTTTATTTCAAGCAACTGTTCATAGAATTCTACCAATTCTATATAAAGAAATATTGAATTGTAACTTAGCATATTTATTAAATGCTAATCTGCTTAAACTTCTACAAATTTTTTCACAGCAAACAAAAGAGTTAGACTTAAAATTACAATTAGAAGCATGTGCACTATCAGAAATGATTAATGAGAATAATATGGATGCAGTCATAATGAAGGGACCTTTAAATTCTTTTTTTCTATATCCGGAAAGTGGTTACAGGATTTATGAAGATATAGATATTTTAGTAAGTAGAAATAAATTGAAAGAAATGAAAGGATTATTGGCCAAGAATGGTTATAAACAGGGGACTATTGAAATTAACTCACAGTCTTTCAAGGGTGCTAGTCGGGAAGATATCCTTTTAAAAGAAATGTGTACTCATGAGACCGTCGAATATCATAAATTGGATATTAATAACATGTCTGATGATATTATGATTGATGTAAATCATTCTTTATCTTGGAAAGGGCATGATAATTATCGTGGATTTCCCCATTTCTCCGCGATAAATTTACTAAAAAGAAGAAAAATTTATGTCGGCTATAATATGAAAATGATAGGGCCGGCGCCTGAAGACTTATTGCTTCATTTAATCCTTCACTTATTCAATGAAGCAATTTTCTTTTGTTGGCAAATATGTTGGTATTATAATTTCGGAGACATACAACTTATAAAGTATGTTGATATTCTATTAGCCTTTAAAAAAATAGATAACTGGGATTTTGTAGATTCATTAATAGTTGAATACGACATAAGTGAGCCTGTAGAATATGTCATGACTTGCATTAATGAATTGTTTGGAGAAAATGCTGTACCAAATGAGTTGAAAAAATATATAGTAAGCATAGATAAAATTGATTTTTATTATAATAAATCTGGGAAGAAAGTTTTCTGGAAGCTGCCCATAATAACAAGGGTTTTCAATCAGAAGTTAAGCGTTGACGAAGCTCTAAAATACAATAGTAAAGAAGAAATAATGTAAATGCGATTTTTCCACTTGTAAAGGTTTGGTATAACGTATTGTACTAACTGACGCCGAGCGGGAAATGCTTGAGCGGATCAGCCATGCTCGTTCAGAAGAATATCGTCGGGTAGAACGTGCTCGCGTTCTCCTATTATGCAGACGGCCTAAGCATCCCCAAGATCGCAGAAACGTTGGGAACCACCGTATCCAAGGTCAACCGTTATGTCGACAAAGCACTGGCACTCGGGCCAGAAACTGCACTGGGTGAAGAGCAGCGTTCCGGCAGGCCTCCTGTCGTCACACCCAAGCAAAAGCCTGGGTTCTTTCGTTAGCCTGCCAAAAGCCAAAGGATTTAGGCTACTCCTATGAAGTTTGGACCCAACGTCTGTTGGCCCAGCACGTGCGCAATCACGCGGCATCGGAAAGTCATGAATGTCTTTATCGCATGTCGCCCAGTAGCGTGTTTCGGCTGCTTGCCGCCCAAGACTTGCAACCCCATAAGGTTCGGTACTACCTGGAACGCCACGATCCCGACTTTGATACCAAGAGGGCAGAAGTGCTATGTGTGTACCAGCAAGTTGAGTTCATTCTGGAGAATGAAGAGTTAAAGCCGCTTTGCGACGTTTATTTGTCGTACGACGAGAAACCCGGTATTCAGGCCATTGGCAATACAGCCGAAGACCTGCCTCCCGTTGCGGGTGAGCATCCTACCATAGGCCGTGATTCTGAATATAAAAGATATGGAACGCTGAGCTTGCTGGCGGGCCTAGACCTGGTGACGGGCGAAGTCATTGGTTCCGTGGAGGATCGCCACCGGAGCCGAGAATTCGTCGAATTTCTGAAAAAACTGGATACTCACTACAGCCCGGAATTACGCATTCAAATCATTTTAGATAACCATTCCGCTCACATATCTAAAGAGACGAAAGCGTATTTGGAGAGTGTCCCGAACCGCTTTGAATTCATCTTCTTGACACCTAAACACGGTTCGTGGCTGAATGTGATTTGAAAGCTTCTTTGCCAAGATGACGAAACAGGTGCTTCGTCACATTCGTGTGAAATCGAAGGACGAATTAAAACAACGAATCGAACTGTACCTTCAAGAAGTCAATGAGAATCCAATCCCCTTCCGTTAGGAGTACGGCTTGGAACATTAGCTTGAAGAAACGTTATTTCAGGAGCGATCTACTAGGACCTTGACCGAATCAAATTTCAGGATAGAGGTGTCTTAATTTTCCTCTGGCCTGCTGGGTCGTGAAATGCCAATGGACCGCTTTCTGTCCCAAATTGCGATTCACTTCCCAAGCAGTTGCTTCATGCTGTAATTGCTCCATCGAGTCGATTCGTCGATGCAGACATTGAATCGTCAATGCGCTTAGCTCGATTTCAGCGATGTTCAGTCAGCTTCCATGTTTGGGGGTATAGTGGATTTCCAGACGCTTAGCCAGGGAGAGCGCAATTTCAGGAGTAAACGTTTCATATAGCGACGAAATCGTATGCGTTTTCAAGTTATCCATGACTAGCCGAATTCGCTTTGCCTGGGGATAATGAACGTCAAGAAGCTCCCGGATTTGCTGGGCCTAATCGGCTTTGGTTCGTCTTTCACTGACGTGGACGTGACGCCACCCGGCTAAAGGTTCCGTGAACAGGAATAGGCTGCAACTGCCCTTACGCACATATTCGTAATCTTCCCGACGTACCTTTCCGGGGTTCATAAGTTCCGGTGGACGGGAATGATCGAGCAGTTGTACGGGCTATTCATCCATACAGATCAACGGAATTTCCGGGTCATAGGGAAGGGCATACGTTTCTAAAATGGCCTCCATGCGGGCAACAAATTCGCTACTGGCTTTGGTGGGAATACACCACTGTTTTTTCAAGTGAGGCTTAAGTTTTGTTTTTTTAACGTGGTCCGAATCGTTTCCGCTCCCACGGATTCCAGAATCTTGAGCTCGATCACCCGGCGGGTCAACAAACGAATGGTCCAGCGAGCATATCCCTCGGGAGGTTCTGAACAGGCTAACGCGATGATTCGGGCTTCCACCTCGCCGATTATTGGCGAAGGACGTGCCGGTTCGGCGCGCTGGCGTAACGCAGCGTCTAGTGCAGGCCGCGAGTACAGTAGTCCTTCACCGTATTCGATACGGTAACTTCGCTGACCCCTGAGCGCCGTGCAATCTCAGCCTGCGTTGGAATCGCACCTTGATTTTCATCCGCAGAAGCAACACAAGGCAACGATGACGAATCCCTTTGGATGTGGCATCCGCATGAAGGAGGGTTTCGATCCATTCCCTTTCCTTCACTTGGAGTCGAACCTCGTATTTTTTGTTCATCAGTGGGCCCTCCTCAAGTTCTTCTTGTGAGGAGCCTAAATTATAAATCAAAATTGGTCAAGGTACTAGATACAGTTTGTAGCCAAACCTTTTGACCTTGTTGCCAAAGGTATAGCAAGGGCTCAGTTTAATGCAAAATGCTCACATTAAAAATATGATATGAGCGACAAGAAGAAATATTACGTTAATTTTTTGACAAGTGAGCAAGAGTCAAGAAATCGGTTACTGAACCAATTATTGCATTTTTTTAATTATTAAGTATAATAAACTTTAGATTGTATATAGCCTTATACCATTCTAAATCAGCACCCGTTCAACATTGTTCAAAAATAATCTATTTTCGTTAGAAGGACCCTCTGCCCATAAATTATTTTCAACAGACTTCGTTATGGGGGTGTCATTTCATTTTTTATTCGCTTAATTATTATAACCGTTACATAACAAAAAAAGGGGAAAGGCTATAAGGAATTCCCATCAGATTATATGATCTGGTGAATTCATAATTGTTTTTTATATGCTATTTTATCAACAACATGAATGAACTGTTATTTAACATCTGCAAACTCGTATCATTTCATCAATTGTATGCGCTTTTATAATAATTCCAGATTATTCCCTGGAGGTTCTGAATTTGAACATACATTCCATTAATTCCGCTTTTTTTCAGATATGGTTTGACACTAACAGTAGTTTTCGTTTTCAATATGGTAGCAACAGAACCCTTCTTGTTATTGAATGCCTTTCGAGTTTGGTTTGTATAAACAAAGGTACAAGAGTGGATGCACATAAAGGTCAAATACTTATATGCGATGAAACAACCTATTTTAGTGCAAAAAATGAACCTACATCTTTTCGAGGTATTACCCTTTCTATAACAGAACCTACCTCTTTACCAATAATCATATTAAACAATGGAATCGAGAAAACCATCCTTGTATTATTACGTAAGATTTTTAGCAGTAATGAGAAAAATATGAATAAGACCTATGCAAATGAACTTAAACAAGTAATGTCTGTCATCTCAGAATATTATCTACATATACAAGCAAAACATTCACAAAGGAAAAGTATCAGATACATAGATTCTCGATTAATATTTATTCATAGATATATTAGGACTCACTTTTCCCAACCTCTTACTTTACAACAATTAGCTGATCTCATAAGCTGTAACCCAGTATATCTTTGTAACAGATTTACAAAGGTATTTAAAATATCACCAATAAAACAAATCCAAAAATTCCGAATGGAAGAAGCTCAAAAGTTATTATTGCAAACAGATATGAGCGTATTAGAGATATCTAGGACACTAAGCTATGTGTCCTGTTCACATTTCTCAAAATACTTTAAAAGATATTTTGGCATCACTCCATTAGATTATCGTAAAAAGAAAGTGAAAAATATGTAAAAAGTTTAGAGCTTATCCCTCAATAAAATCAACGGAGTAACAGGGGTCATTTTTCTACAGACGATAAGTGCACAAGCAAAACTTGGTAATTCCAGACCTTCTTTTCAAAGCGACCTAGTGCCCCTTCTAAGATCGTAGTTGTGAAAT
>NZ_ASSD01000397.1 GCF_000520715.1 Paenibacillus zanthoxyli JH29 | reverse complement strand
GGTAACCGAAATAAGCGGAGCCACGAAAGTTCATTCATCTAAGGTCAGCAATCCTCATAATTTAATAACGCCTTATTTCGGATTAGACCGCTCCTCGGCTGGGGCGGTCTTATTCTATATCGCCTCAGACCGTACCCTTAGCTCCTTGTTGAATCACAAGGTCTATCGCCATCTTTGGCGCACTTAAAATAAAAAAGCCGCTTTTTTACACGGACTCGTACCGATTATATGTTGTTGTCCTTCGACAGAAATGTATATACAAAAAAGCAACAATCATCCGATGCTTTAATGCGTCATTAACCAACTACGCAGAAAAAACACGATGCGCTTGTTGGATGTAATCGCTACGTGCATCTGCCGATAGATTGGTAAACCTCCGGCAACAGATTTATTTTTTTGTGAACCGGGTCAACCGGTAAGAACCGGTTCACATAATCATCTACAACCTCAATAATCATCGCTTTCATCCTCCTAGAGTGAGTTAAATTTTCAGTTCCACAATTTTTGTTGCGATATGTTTGCAAAACTCGCTGTCGTGCTCCACAAAAAGGATAGTCGGCGAATGCTCCAGCAGCAGCTCTTCGATTTGCATCCTGGAAATGACGTCGACAAAATTGAGCGGTTCGTCCCAAACATGCAAATGAGCGCGTTCGCAGAGGCTTTTCGCGATCAGAACCTTCTTCTTCTGACCGCCGCTAAAAGAAGCGATGTCCTTTTCGAATTGCAAGCGCGAAAAATCGAGTTTTCTCAAAATCGCTTTGAACAAGCTTTCGTCAATCCCGCTGGATCTGGCGAATTCCGTCAAATTGCCCCGCAACTGCGAGGTGTCCTGTGAAACGTAGGAAATTTTCATCTGGCTCCCTTTTCGAATCACGCCGGAATAAGGTATCTCCTCGCCGCAAATCAGTTTGAGCAAACTGGATTTGCCTGAGCCGTTCGGACCGGAGAGCACGATACGGTCCCCTTGCTCGACAGTAAAGCTGATGTCGCGGCAAACGTTCTTATCGCCATAATGAATCGAAACGCGGTCAAGCTCGACCAATTGGTGTTT
The DNA here is from genome assembly GCF_000520715.1 of Paenibacillus zanthoxyli JH29. Lineage (GTDB taxonomy): Bacteria > Bacillota > Bacilli > Paenibacillales > Paenibacillaceae > Paenibacillus_AQ > Paenibacillus_AQ zanthoxyli. The sequence continues at coordinate 44,514 of NZ_ASSD01000397.1, read as the reverse complement.
ATGATAAGTCATCTGCGTTATTTTCAGGCTTTCCGAGCTATCGACGTTTTTCAGAAGCTGGGATCTTTCCTCGATCGTGGATTGCTGTCTTTGCTCGATCGACTTGGACCGCTTCATCATTTTGGCGGCCTTGTGACCGATGTACCCTTTGTCGACCTTGGAGCCGGAGTTACGGGTGCCGTTTTTCGTTTTTTCTACTTCGTGCGACCAGCTGCTCGTTCGCTTGGCCGCTTCGGACAGCCGTTTAATGTCCTTCCTCAGTTTATCGTTCTCGGCCAGTTCGAAATTGTCCTGTCGTTGTTTATTCTCCCACCAGTCTGAAAAATTTCCTTTCTGGATTTCGATATTGGTCTTATTGACCGAAATAATGTGGTCCACACAATTGTCGAGAAACGCCCGATCATGTGACACCAAAATAAACCCGTTCTTGTCATTCAAATAATCACTTACCAGCTTCCGAGCATGCAGATCCAGATGATTTGTCGGCTCGTCGATAAGCAAAAAGCTGTTTTCCTTCAAAAACAGGACCGCCAGCATCACCTTCGTTTGTTCTCCGCTCGACAACGAGTCGAACGGTCGGTACAACACATCTTCTGACAGCTTCAGCAGCGAAAACTCGCGCATGAGTTGCCAGTGCTCATAGTCCGGATAGATGTCGGCGACTACATCGAATGTATAGTTCTCCTTGTGTTCGACGTGGAACGGGAAATACTCGAAACTGACGTTAGAGGAAATCGTTCCGCTGTATTCATACCTGCCGAGCAGCAGATTGAGAAACGTAGTCTTGCCCCGGCCGTTCCTCCCCGTAAAGCCCAATTTCCAGTTGGTATCGATTTGTAAACTTACATGCTCAAAAATGTTGTCGTAACTGCCGTCATAGGCAAACGTCAGGTTAGTTACTTTGATCAATGACATTCCAGAAAACTCCTTTCTTCTCAAATAAAAAAGAGCTGCAAGAAAGTTGACCTTTCTTGTAGCTCAAAAAAATAAAGCAAATCCAACCCTGCGTAGAGTCAGATTAGGATATATTTTTTGAGTGAAAAGAATAAGGTAACTTTCTTGCAAATAAAGAATAAAACAGAGCAAACAGAACTTGTTTTATTCTTTAAACTTAAGCAAGAAATATTACATTATCCTCTTCAACTCCTATCGTCAGTGTTAGCGTAATCTTAACATACCCAATATTTTCATTGCAACCCCTGGTATTCTTGAATCGTGGGGTCACCTGAAACAGCATCATGAAGCCAAAACAGAGGCGCAGCACTTCTTGCGAGGTGCTGCGCCTCTGTTTTTTTAACGGGCTAGCGGTACACCGGTAGCCCGTGATGCTGTCTCAGGATTTTGCCGGACGCTGGCCGGCTGCTGGTCGAGAGGTACCGCCCACGCATACCGCTCCCCACTGGAGGTGCGGCTGGTCGGGCGTCTGGCGTCCCGCGCGGCAGTAATCCGCACACCGCCCGACCAGCCAGCAGGGGGCCTTCAGACCGTGAAGTTTTGCACATCACCAGGGCACTGGGCCGTTTACGTCGAAGAAACCGCCCGTCGGGGCTTCGTCGCCGACGGTGGCCCAGTGCACTGAGGCGCGTGCTCCCTCCTCCGTGGTGAGTACACCACGGAAACCGTTCAAGTCGGTTGCGACGTATCCGGGCGTCACAGCATTGATCTTCACATGCGCCAGCGCAGGGTCGTCGAGGAAGGCGTTGGCGTACTTGACGGTCAACATGTTCAATGCTACTTTCGACGCCGAGTAGGAGAACGATTCGTGGGAGCGGGCGAACATGGACCCCGTCTCTGTGGCCCTGGCGAACATGGCTGAGTCGCTGGAGACGTTGACGATCCTTGGCGACTTGGATTCGCGCAGCAGCGGAAGCATCGCGTGGATAACGCGGACCGTACCGAAGACGTTGGTCTCGAACTCCGTATGCATGCCCTCGGCGGTCACCTCGGTCGCCTGCTTGCGCACGATAACGCCCGCATTGTTCACGAGCACGTCCAAGCGCCCGAAAGTGCTGCGGACGTATTCGGCTGCGGTCGTGACTGAGGTGTCGTCCGTGATGTCGATCTGGAGGGGTTTCACCATGAGGCCGGCCTCGGCGAGTTCCTGGGCCGCGTCGGCGCCGAGCCGGGCGTCTCGGCTGCCGAGCAGGACGGTCATGCCTCGCTCGGCCAGCTGGCGCACCGTGGCCAGCCCCACCCCCTTGTTGCCCCCCGTGACCAGGGCGTACTTGGCATCATTCATCTTAGCATCATTCATCTTAGCGTCATTCATGGATGTCACTCCTCGTATTAGTAGAATAAGGAACCGTAAGTGTATTCACATCATACATTGCTTAATTAGAAATCATTATGGTTTTAGGCTCAAGATATTCTTCGAGGCCATATATGCCACCCTCACGCCCGATTCCAGATTGTTTAAAACCGCCATAGGGAGCTCTCATTTCGAAAATAACATCATTAATGAGAACTGTTCCGGCAATAAGCTGAGAAGCAATGCGGTTCGCTTTTTCTATATTAGAAGAACTGATATATGCACCTAATCCATACTCTGTGTCATTTGCAATTTCTACCGCTTCTTCCTCCGTTCGATACGTTAAAATAGATAGTACGGGTCCAAATATTTCTTCTCTGGCAATCGTCATATCTCTGGTTACATTTGCAAAAACGGTCGGTTTTACAAAATAACCCTTCTCTAAACCTTCAGGGTGTCCTTCTCCGCCAATTACTAATTCCGCACCTTCCTCCATACCCATTTTGATATATCGCTGAACTCTTTTGTATTGATTTTCATTCATCAGTGGGCCAATAAATGTGTCATTTTCCCATGGATAACCCACCTTGGTATTCTCAACCGCAACTTTGATGAGTTCTTTTACTTCATCTAGTCGATGCTCTGGTACCAATAATCTGCTGCCGGCAATGCACATCTGCCCGTGATTTCCAAAAGCACTCGTAACGGCACGAGGGATCGCTTTTGTAAAGTCTGCATCATCCAGAATGATATTTGCTGATTTGCCCCCCAATTCCAGAACGACTCTTTTCATTGTATCAACAGCACTATGCTGTATAGCCTTTGCAGTATTCGCAGAGCCTGTAAAAGAAATCATCGCGATATCCGGATTACGGGATAATTCAGCGCCAACTGAAGTTCCCAATCCATATACAATATTAACTACACCGGCAGGCAGTCCGGCGTCATGGAAGCACTCAGCCAATATTTGAGTCTGAATGGAGGAAAATTCACTAGCCTTTACAACGATCGTGCAGCCTGCTGATATGGCTGTAGCCACTTTTATAGCAATCTGGGAATTGTTTGCATTCCAAGGCGTAATCGCAGCAGCGACACCCAACGGTTCAAAAACAACCTTTGCTTTCCCAATATGCCTGGTAAATTCAAAAGCCTCCATTGCTTCTTTTGCTAAAAGGAAGCTATCAGCCGAAATCTGAGTTCTAATGTCTGCTGCCTTAGCTGTCGCACCATATTCCTCCATGCATGCCCGGTTTAAATCAGCAGCCCTTGACAGAATTGCATCATGTATCCGTTGCAGCATTTGACCCCGTTCTTGAATTGATGTTCGTGAGAAAGTTTTTAATGCTTCTTTCGCGGCTGCGATCGCCTTTCTGGTATCTGTTTCATTTCCCAACAGCACCTGCCCAATTAATTCTTCTGTCGACGGATTGATAATATCCATTCGCTCCGTTCCGTCCGGTTTTACAAATTCTCCATTGATATATACCTTGTCAATAAGTTTCATTTCTGCATTCCTGTTCATTCATTTGCCTCCTATGCGATATTTATGATTACTTGCTTCATGAATCACTATAATCAGTTCAAGTAACTTGAAGTCAAATATTATTAAAAATAATTTTTGTGGAAACGATCTATTTAACTCTAATGACCATGACTTGTTCTTCTTCCGCTCATATGTTATCGTAATTTTTATACATTCAAGTAACTTGAACAAAGTGATATAGGAGGGAACTATGGAAGAATTTATTTATGGAACCGAACCCAAATACACAATTAAGGAAGTATCAAAAATAACTAACCTACCCAAACCAACAATCCGCTATTATGAAGATATCGGTTTACTGCAAGATGTAGCGCGAGATAAGAATAACATCCGCGTGTTCTGTGATGATCAAATCATGAGATTGAGAATGATTCAATGTATGAGAAGCACAGGAATGGGAATTGACATGATTTTCCATTATATCGGCCTCTCAAGGGAAGATAAAATGGAACTGAAAGAGAAGTACTCCATCGTCTTAAACCAAGAAGAAATACTTTTAGCCAAAAAACACGAGATTGAGGCACAACTGGCTCTTATTGAGCACAAAAAAGCTAATTATGAAAAAGATTTAAATGAAGCAGAGAATGCAGTGCCAATAGGACTAGGAACGGCTTCTTTTTTGACAAAATGAAAAAGGGCGATCCCTAAGTCACGTGCGATGACTTTTGGGACTGCCCCGTTTGAAATTCATGCAAACTTCAATTTCCGCTTCGTTTATTCGTGATGTCTGCCTTCATGATCGTCCTTCAATTGCTGTACTTGTTTACCACTTAAGTCAATAGAATCAGGGGTTGTTCCATTAAAAGCAGACAACTGAACATCCAAGCTTGCAGTCAATGTATGGGCTACTCCCTGAGCATCTTGGCCGGTAAATGTGATATCGAATTGTTGGCTCTGAATTTCATTAGCTGGATTGACCACCGCATTCAAGCTGATGCTTTGAATTTGCACACCATCCGTCAGAGCAATATCCTTGGCGTTTAACAGACCTTGTTGAAACAGCTCTTCCGGATCGCTTCCCTCTGCTGCTGTCCCGCTGTCGCCAGGTCGATTCCATTCTGATTGATACGCTAGATGTTTGAAGGCGACTGGCGCGAGAGCTTGCACAACAGCCGGAATTTGTGCGCTCTCAAGCTGAAGCGAAATTTTCTTGGAGCCGTCACTTTCTGAGGTGGAAGTGAATTCATTCTTTAAATTTCCGATCAGCGCATCAATTACCGTCTCTTCCTGACTGCTAAGCCAAGCCGCATCCTTGGTCACCTTACCTGCTTCCTGATCATTCTTCTCTGCCTTATCCTGCTTCACATAGTAAATATCCGAAGCATCGCTTTTCCATACTAATCCTTCAGGCTGTCTGTAGAGGCTGATGTTCTGCGAACCAACCTTCCCGTTAATCTTGAGGGTTCCACTCACTGCTTCATTTTTCAGGCTTGCCTTCAAATTGCTCTGTGCCTGGCTAAGCAGGGTGCCGTTGTCCTTAAGAACTGCATCAGCCTGTACCGTAACACTTTCCAGATTCTGCGCCGTATTCTTAAGGGCAGCCTTGTAATCTTCATAACCTGAGGTTCCTGCAAACGCGGTAAGTCCGGTGGCTAACATAATAGCACCGCTAATTCCAATTGCGCTTCCACTCAACAGCCACTTCTTCTTCATCCTTGTATCTTCCCTTCACTCTAATTTTATCTTGCAAGCTAATCCTAAGTGATAATCCTAAATTCACCATGAAGAGACTATTAAATAAATCTTAATATTGTGCTTTGCCTGCGGCAATTCCCTGTTAAACCTCCTTCCGATCAAAGAGGATATAGCCTATCGTTAAAAACATAAGCAAACTAGACAGCAGGAACAGGGATGTGGTCACGAGTCTGCCTGTGGAGACGGTATGGCTTAACCATAGTGAATACCAGTCTGTATATGAAGTTATGGAAAAAAAGGAGAAGCCGTTTATAAAGTAAGGAACCGCTTTGGCCCCGGTGTATAACAGAATGGAAAATACCAGAAATCCGCCGGCGCTGCGAAAAAATTGAGCGATGAATATGAACAAGGCCGCAAGAGACAACATAGACAGGAAAGCTGCTGCGTAGGCTTTTAGCAATCCGAAGATGTCTAGGTTTCCTGTACCTGGTATTCCGAATAAAATATTGCACAGTGTGCTTACCGTCCCCAAGAGCAGCAGCAATATGCCGATTGCCACACCAAGGGCAAGAAATTTAGCCAAATAAGCACCTAATCTCGTGATAGGCCGCAGCAGCGCCAGTTTCAATGTGCGTGATGATATTTCCTGCGGAAATAAATCGGCAATCTCCACAAACATGAACAGGGGAATTAAGAATACCGTATAGATCTCCAGCATTTGAACCGGATAGGAAGGACTGACCGCAATCCGTCCCAGAATAGGGTGAAGAGCATGGAATAACAAGATGAACAGAACTGGAATTAAGACGGAAACTAGGAAAAAGAACATTGTTTTTTTGCGATAAATCATAAGCAGCAATTCGTTTTTAAGTCCTGCTCTCAAGCCGTCCATTTTCCATCAACTCCTTTCCTTTTTGTAGTTCAGCAATGTAATACTGCTCCAGGGATATATTGTCCGTCAGCAGTTCCTGCACGTTTCCTTCACGAATCAGAACGCCTTGATGCAAAATGCCTACTCTATTGCAAAGCTGCTCCAATTCATGAATCATGTGGCTGGAAATCAGGAAGGTGATCCCCTGGTCAGCGGATAATTGTTTAACCAGACTGCGAAAATGAACCACTCCTTCGACATCCAGTCCGTTTGTCGGCTCATCCCAGATCACGAGTTCCGGGTTATGCAGGATGGACGAGGCCATTGCTAGCTTTTGCTTCATGCCGGTGGAGTAGTGCCTAATTTTTTCTTTGGCAAAAGAGGCAAGACCAACCGCCTCAAGCACCTCAGCAATCCGCTGCGGCCGGATATCCGGATAAAAGTTGGCATTCAGCTTCAAATATTGGACCGCTGTGACATAATCATAAAAATCAGCCGATTCGATCATGCAGCCCACCTTCCTCATACTCGCTGAGAAAGATTGCTCAAGATTTTGCCCAAACAATGAAATGCTTCCAAAGCTCGGAGAAATCAGGCCGGTCAGCATTTTCAGAAGTGTTGTTTTGCCGGCACCGTTGGGTCCGAGCAACCCGTATATATCACCTTTTTGCAGCACCAAATTCACACCTCTGATGCCCCTGCCGTTTCGGAATTCTTTACTCACTCCAGTTAGCTTGGCTATACTCTCCATGCCTTCTCCCCCTTGGCGTTTACTTAAGACCTTTTTTACGGATCTTTCCTGCAATATTAGATTAATGGGTAAATCTATTCAGGAACGAAAACGATAGCCGGCTCCCCATAGAGTCTCGATATATATCGGATTGGCGGAATCCTCTTCGATTTTTTCCCGGAGCTTGCGGATGTGCACAGTTACCGTCTGAGTATCTCCCAAAGAGTCAATGCCCCATAACCGCTCAAAGAGCTGATCCTTGCTGAATACATGATTGGGATGCAGCGCCAGAAAATGAAGCAGATCAAATTCCTTGGTTGTCAGCGTAACCTCCTCATCCCTGACAAAAGCGCGGCGGGAGTCGGGGTTCAGCCTTAAACCCCTAATTTCCAGTTCATTCGTGGATGATCCGTGCCCCTTCAGACGGTCATAGCGGGACAAATGAGCTTTCACTCTGGCGACCAGTTCCGCAGGCTTGAAAGGTTTGGTCATATAATCATCCGCACCAAGACCCAGCCCGCGCACAATATCAATATCCTCCCGTCTGGCGGTGACCATAAGGATGGGAATATCCAACTCGTCGCGAATTCTTTTGCATACCTCGAAGCCATTCAGCTTAGGCAGCATGACATCCAGCACAATTAACTCGAATTTGCCGCTAAGACCAAGCTCCAAACCGTGTTCTCCGTCTATGGCGATTTCAGTTTGATATCCGTTCAACTCCAGGTAATCCCGCTGGAGCTCGGCTATCGAAGGCTCATCTTCTACAATCAGTATCGTTCGCTTCATTCTCATTCGGCTCCTCTCTCAATCGGTAATACAATACGAATCACCGTTCCCTCGCCTTCTTTGCTGTCCGCATAAATAGCTCCCCCATGCTCCTCAATAATCTGCTTGGCGATGGCAAGACCAAGGCCGCTGCCGCCGGTATTCGTATTTCTGGACTGCTCTGCCCGGTAAAATCGTTCGAAAATATGCCCGGCCGCTTCCGGAGGAATTCCTGGTCCGTTATCTCCGATGGCCAGAGTGAAGCTCTGCGCCTCTACCCAGGTGTGGACGGTGATTCTCTTTTCAGGCTTATCCATATACTTCAGGCTGTTCTGAATGATATTGCCAAGCACGCGTTTAAACGATTCGCGGTCTACAGATACCCGAGCTGCTTCCCCGCTATTCATCGCGATGTGCAGATCTACCTCCTGTTTTTCCAGATCCAACTTCAGCTCCTCCACCCAATCATTCAGGAAAGGCAGAATAGGTACAGACTCAAAAGAAAACGGCAGCTTCTGCATGTCCAGCTTCGAGTACAGAAACAATTCATCAATCAGGTGATCCATTTCACCGGCCTTAGCGGCAATCGTACGCATGTATTTTTCATTTTTTTCGGGCGAATCAGCCACGCCTTCCAATATCCCATCCACATAGCCTTTAATGGCAGTGATTGGCGTCTTTAAATCATGGGAAATATTCGTGATGAGCTCTTTTCGGTTCGTTTCATATTGCTGCTGGACAAGAATAGACTGCTGAAGTTTGGACCTCATCTCTTCAAAGGCCATCCCAAGCTGCCCCAGTTCATCTTTGCCGCTAATCTTCACCTGGAAATCCAAATCCCCCTCGGTCACCCGCTTCGCCGCTTTGCGCAGTTCAAGCAAAGGACGGATAATTGTTCTCGACATATAGGTAGTAAGCAGGATATGCGTCAGCAGGAGAACGACTACTGTGGACTGAGACAAAATTGGAAAAAAAGTCCTTAAGGAATAAACCAATGGATCAATTTTGCTCACTAGGAAAATACTAACCGGCTTTGAATTCTTGGATAATAAATCAAATTGGGCTATCTGATACCATTCATTGTTGTATTTCTTTTGAAAAGGTTCATTTTGAGATCCCGCTTGTTTGAAAGCCGGAAAATGATCGGTTAACCCATGTTTAAGCAGAAGATCGTCTGAGGCATATAGTGCCGTGTTCTCAGAACGAATATATAGAGAGATATTTTTTTTGAGCATATCTGCCGATAAATCGTTCAGAAAAACGGTATCCGTGAGTAGATCTGTATTTTGCATGAAGGTATGTTTGATGAGATTACGCGTTTCGCTATCTTCTAATCGTTCAAATTTACTCTCATAAATACTTCTAAGGCTTTGGACATCCCCCTGGTAGACGACTGTCATCAGCATGGCTGTTATAATAAGCAGAAACAATGGTACCACCAGCATTGCCGCGTACGACAGCAGAAATTTCAAACGAATGGACATATTTGATCAATCACCCTACCTCTTTTTGTTTCTCTGTCGGTAAGCCTCCTACTATCAACTTGGTCCGTCTACTCCAATGTAAGCCCCAAGTATAAACTGGTCATGAAACAATTCTTAACGAATTATTAATTTAGCATTACGCCGCCTCAAGTTAGAATAAGTAACATGCGGTAATTATCACTGATTGTCTTAAGATGTTCTGTATCGTAAGATACAGACATTTTTTACATGAGGGGGATACTCATGGGGAGAAGTAAATGGGTGAATGGATATGGCTGTGGGTGGATTTTCTGGGCACCCGGCCGTTTGTTGACAGGGATCGGATTGGTGCTATCGGGATTTGTGGCAGCAGGAGCTTTGTTATAGATTGCTCTAAGTTTTTTTCGTTGTCAACCAGATAGTTACCGGTATTCCATAGCCCCTTGCCTAGCCATTATCAATTTGCTTGATGACCTTTAAGTTGAGTCTCACGAGGAAGCTCGCCTGTTATCGCAATTGTTACCGGGTTAATAATGGCAATGATTGAGGTTAGTGTATTCATAGCCAACCGGACAAAGCCATCATCGGTCTGCAGTTGCCGCAGCTGCTCCTCGCGTGTAATTCCAAAAGGCAGAAAAGAAACCTCGCCGCCGAATTTCGTGTTCCCGGATAATATTCGTCCATCTACGATAAAACCCGCACCGGGAAAATGGTTTTTTGGAAAGTTAACGACGGCAAACGTTTTTTCTTCTTCAAAATTTTGCAAATGGTAAAAACCGTAGACTGTCAAGTTCATATCGTTTTCAATGATGACTGACACTTCGTTTTTTTTCTTCAAAATAAGGTCCTAACGATTTGCCTGCAAGGTCCGGAACATCGCAAACGCCGACTACTCCGTGATGGACAACGCCGGGTATTCCGATACCGATTGCCTGTACATTACCGTTTTCGCCTACAAGTTGTTCGATCAGCCGATCAATCGCATCGACGTCTATATGTTCAAGTTCTAGAATTGTCTCTTTGACGGTCTCGCTGACCAGATTCACGATACTGTAACGGATAGAGTGAATGTCTCCTTCCGTCTTTACAAGCAAACAAACGGCGCAGCCAAAATCGGCGTTATACTTATACTGTTTGGCGGGCCTGCCGCCGTTTGGTCCATCCGGCTCCATCTCGATAACTTCGCCGGCAGCGACAAGTTCGTTTAATATGGTACCGCATGTGGCTACGCTTAGCTCGGTTAGGCTTGAAATCGACGCTTTGGTTCCGATCGCCTGCGCTTTTAACGCGTTTTTTACTAGCTCTACGTTCATTTTTTTGACTTGAAAATAAGCAGTCGATCTCAGACCAGCTGCTTTCTTTCTTTTACTAATCATCCTTCTCCAAGTAAATTCAGCAAACGCCGATATTTGCTCAACTTGGGCTCGTCCAGAATAGGTCGACCGGACTCAAAGAACGTAATTGTGCCATTCCCTTCTTCGAGTCGGTTACCTAGTAAGCGCTGCAGTTGTTTTGCGGTACCGACGCTTCCGTCAATAAGTTCAGCCTGATTGCCGAAAACTTTACGAAGCGCGGCCCGGAAATATGGGAAATGCGTGCAACCCAAAACGACGGTTCCGTACTGCTTTACATCAATGTCTTCCAATTGCTCGCGCAAGTACGGCAGCACCACTTCGTCTGCGAACTCAAGCGTTTCCGCCAGCTCCACAAGTCCAGGAAGAGGCAAGCTTTCGACCATATTGCCGCTGTCATGACTTCTCACCAGGTTCCTATATTTTTCCTCCTGAAGTGTAAGGCGAGTAGCTAGAACCAAAACCTTCTTTTGCTGCTTCTTACTCTCCAGAATGGCGGGTTTCACAGCAGGTTCAATACCCAATATAGGAAAATTATACTTATGGCGCAGCTCCTCGATCACAATGCTGGTTGCAGTATTGCATGCAATAACTATCGCCTTCACGCCTTGTTGAGCAATAAATTCAACGGCTTCGGTTACATATTGTTTGACCTTTTCCTTCGGCTTCTCGCCGTATGGAACATGATCCGTATCCGCATAGAAAAGGTAATCCTCTTTCGGCATCAGCTCAAGAGCTTGATAAAGGACAGTAAGTCCACCTACCCCCGAATCGAAAAATCCAATTTTCACGATGTAAACACCATCCCTCGTTGCCAAACATAATCGAATATATATGTCTCCAATGTGTATGTACTTAGTTATAGGTACCTGGTCATTACTTATTGGCCCTATTTATTATAGCAAAAGAATTTGCTGGATGTGCAATTGACGAATCCAGCCCCTTCCGGCCGCTGTCTGCAGCAAGAAGGGGCTGGCGCGTTGTTGTCTTCGGTGTATGCGGCTGCGGTTAACCTCGCGTGCGAGAGAGGGCGGGCCGTCCCTCCACATAGTCGGCGTAATCCGCCGCATACTTCTCCAGCTGTTCATTGCTCACTTCGCGAATTCCGCTCACTACAAAGTGCGGACGATAGATCATTCCGGCCAGGTTGGCGGTCTGCTGGAACGGCCGCAGCAGCTCGCTGTAAGAGTAATTATGAAAGCCTCCGGCTTGGTACATGCTTTGCGCGCCTCCCGAAGAGGTGGCAATGAGCAGTTCCTTGCCATTCAGCTTATCGCCGCCTCTGCCGTGCGCGAAGCCGAGCTCGAATACTTCATCCATCCATTTCTTCAGCAAGGAAGGCGAGCTGTACCAGAAAAATGGGAATTGAAGCACGATGCGGTCATGAGACATCAACAGCGCCTGCTCGCGGGCGACGTCGATCTTTTCGTCCGGATACGTCTCGTACAGGCGGTGTACAGTAACATTGCCTCTTCGTTCAATCTCGGCCGTGAGGCGTTTGTTAATCCGGGACGTCTCCAAATCCGGATGCGCAACGATAACGAGCGTTGCGGCGCTGCCGGACGGGTTGGAAGGGTTGGACATGTGGAACAGCTCCTTTTTTAGGGCGAATTTAGGCTTGCACTTTCTGTACGGGTTTTCGCAAGCCGGGTCGATCAATCGAAAAAAATATCACCGCCTTCATTAATACAATTCGAGAAATGTCGATTCTTTGGGTAAAAAAATTAAGTTACAAATCTCGAATTATCGATTTGTTTTTTATATAAAAACTGAATTCAATGGTTTGAATCCAGTCTTTATGATTTAAAGGTCTTGCTGAATGTAGGAAGCAATTTGTTTAATTGCCTCTTCATCTCTTCTGTAATATGTCCATTTTCCCAGCCGAGTCGCATGGACAAGTCCCGCCCGCTGCAGGACGGACAAATATTGAGATGTTGTGGATTGGGTCATATTGAGTTTTGTTGTAATCTGGCTGACGCATACCCCAACCTCGATAAGATCAACGCCTCCCTGGGGTCCAAAATGGGCTTTAGGATCTTTTAACCACTCCAAGATTTGAAGACGCGCTTCATTAGACAGGGCCTTGAATACTTCAATGGGGTCTATTGGTTTCATGCAAACTATTATATCGATGTTTCTCGATATGTCAACCCATTGATGTCAGTCCATTTGCTTAGCACGCTGCTTACCATGGATGCCATCAATTGTTGTACAAGCATGGCGAGAACAACGGGCAGCGCCGCAGCAGCGGGCAGGAACGTAGTCGCAATTACCGCTCCCGCGCTTATATTTCGCATACCAACCGTATAAGTTAGCGAAATCGTGACTCCGGCTTCCTTCCTCCATCCCCATCGGCCTGTCGAATAGCCAAATAGGTAGGCGATGAGTGTCAGAAGAATCACGGTGGCGAGAATACCGACAAGCTTCCACTCAAAATGCAGGAAGAACGGGGCAACGAATGCCCCGTTCAGCGCAACAACTCCCCCGAGCGCGATCTTGGAAAATGGTGCGAGACGGGGCCTCCATACCCGCTCCGCCTCTCCCCGGCTCACATGATTGATGAACATGCCAAGCAGTGAAGGAAACACAATCATGAGCAAGAGCTTCCATACCATCCCCAGCGCATTGATGTGCACCTCTGAAGCGAACAGGAAAGACAGCATTCCTGGAACGACGAACGGGGCAAGAAGCGTATCCAGCAGGATGACCGCAATGGTCAAAGTCACGTCTCCCCCTTTGTGCGCTACCCAGAACAAGGTCGTAACGCCTGTCGGAATAGCGGTTCCGAGCACCAGGCCGGTAATTGTCTCAACATCCCCGCTAAAGAGCGCCTTCCCGAGCAGCCATGCAACGAGCGGCATGACAAAATGCAGAAGAATTAGAGCGCAAATCATCGGCGACGGTCTCCGGAACACACGGACGAAATCTCTGGAGCTCGTCCCCAAACTTCCTGCCAGCGTCATAAAGGCAAACAACCAGGTGGATAAAAAACCATAGGGCTTTAACCAAACGGTGAACAGCATACCGGTAATCAGACTTGTGGGGGTAATCCATGGCATGATTCGGTCAAACATCCGGTTTATGGTGGTTAGCATGGGTTCGTTCCGATTGTCATTATTTGTTGCCTCCTACCCTGCCGGGTGCGGATCACCCGGCTTACATCTCTTGGCTTATCCTAGTAGTACATTCTCTCATAATTGTAATGATATTTTCAATCCGAGATTTGGAAATAATGAGCGGCCGAGCGAGTACAATCGTATTTTTACCGCTGTATGTGACATAGCGGCATGAGTGCCCCTCCCCGATCACCATCTTCTGTTTTCCCATCCCCGCTGGCTCTCTTCCCGAAACCGCTGCACCCATTGCTCCGCAGTATCGTCTGCCAGTTTATCCAACGCTGGTGGAGCTACGCTAATGTTATCGGCCTGAATATCCAAAAACTCCAACACCTTCATAACCGTGCCTTCAAAGTCCTGAATAAAATCTTCGTAGACAATCGTCAGCGGGACGATACCGGACTCCGAGAAGAAGTCCTCAATTGCCGCTTCGCACATCGTGCTTTGAAGGAGCAGATATTGGATGGCTTCAAAATTATACTTATCCGAAATATCATGTTCCTGAGACTGTTCCCCGTAGTTTCGATGCCATTCTCCGGTAACGATCGCACGCCACCACGAGACAGCCAATCTAACTTTGTTGCGGCGCGTCATATAAATATGCTTGTAACAATTAGGGAAGGCGGCGCTCCACACCTCCGCCCGTGAAGCATTCTGCGGGAGCCCCGACATGGTGCGGAACGCGTCAATCCATCTCTGTTCAAACCCCGTTTTCACCCCGAAGACGCCATTAGGCGTTGTTCCACATTGCCATATTTGTTCCAGATCCTCACGCTTGAATGTGACGGGACTATTGTACTGAAAATGCAGCCACTCGCGGGGATCGCCCGCCACCCCTGTTGAGGCCAACGCATAATTGAGCAGTGTGCTTCCCGTCCGCTGCGAGAACCAGATCGTATAACTTAATTTAGGCCGTGTCATCAAGCTTCCTCTCTTTCTGACTTAATATCGAACTTTCGGATGATGAACTCAACAAGTTGCTGCGTACAGTTCTCGATAGAGGTGTCTTCCGTGTCTACAGTTAACTCAGGTAGTATTGGTGCTTCATAAAGGGAATCGACTCCTGTGAAATAACGGAGTTCACCCTTTCTGGCTTTCTGGTAAAGTCCTTTAGGGTCGCGTCTTTCACACATTTCGATTGAACATTTCACATAGACTTCTGCAAAATCCTTGGGATCAAAACGATGTCTAACCTTATCTCTAGCTTCTCTTGCGGGTGAAATCATCGGAACGAGAACGACAAAACCAACATTCAAGAACATGGCTGCCACTTCCGCAGCACGCCGCAAATTTTCCTCACGGTCTTCTTCAGAAAACCCGAGGTCGCGATTTAATCTAGCTCTAAGCTCATCTCCATCCAACACAACGCATTTGAAGCCCCGTTTGAACAAGGTTTCCTCGACATGTTGACTTAGCGTCGTTTTACCTGAACCGGACAACCCAGTGAACCATACGACTCCGCCCCGATGTCCGTTCATACGTTCAATAGCTTTTCTGCGGATCGCTGATCCCTCCCCTTTTATGCTTCCGAGGATCATTCTAACAACTGGAAACGCCTGGATATATAGAGCAAATACTTAGGAATTATTCTCTACATAAAAAAGCCACATCAGAAATGAATCCAATGTGACTTGAGGTATGGTAATGAATTATTTTAATTTCGAATAAACAATTTTCTTAATGCTTTCCAGCGAAAGAAAATATTGCTCCGAAAGCTGATCCATCGTCACGCCTTCCGAGAATCTTTGGCGGATTTCAAGATTTCGCTCCTAGATATATTTTCGACTGCCGGATTTTACGCCCCATCCCTCGCGTACTCCTTCAGGTTTAGGAACGTACACCATAGCACCACAAATGTTGTACTTCCTTTAGTAACTCCTCTGGTAAAATCTCAGCATTGACATATTTCATGATCACTCTACTCCTTAAAATAAATTTCATTTCAAGGCAGCAAAGTCTCATTATAAACGGATTTCACCATAAAAGGATGTAAGGCGGTCTGCCTTTATTCGCTCTACACAAACAACCGCCGTTGTTCATAATGTAGACTTTGCATAGAGCGGATTCTCTACTTGGTCATCATACATGGCTTGTGTCACCCCCCCGGCCACTAATGATTAATAAACCATCCAAATCCGTCCATTCTCATAGATCTGAACATCCTGGGACGAATGAATGAAGTCCGATCCGCTCACATATCCGGTCTCTTTCATCTTTCGCGTGCCCTCTTCCCAACCGGGGCGGTCATGGACAATGGTGTAACAATATACGATTTGATCGTCCTCTTCGTCTTCTTGCGATCCCAGGTATACCAAATCTTCGCCAAACAGCGATTTCAGATATTCCCTGGCATTCGCATGCGAGTGAAACCTCGGAAGCGCCTCTTCGAACTGCCGGGACAGCATCTTGCGTTTGCCCGAAAGGGTGTAATAGCGGTCTAACTCCTCTTTATTGATCACAACATTCGACTCCTTTACCAAGTATGGTTTTTAACAAAATATCACTTGGCGCTGCGGCGCGCAATCCATGAGCGCAGAATGTCGTTACAGCTCAATCACTTTTGTGGCAATATTGTTGCAAAATTCCCGGTCATGCTCCACAAAAGAAGGGTTGGCGAATGTTCAAGCATACCCTATCTGCAATCTCAACCATGTAACTTTTTTAACGGTCCCGGTTCACCAAATAATCCAGCAAATGCTTCAAAAACGCAGTATTCCGGGGAACCTCTCTCAAAGCCTCAGCAGCCAGGCAGTAGTGCTCCCACATCTCTTTTCTGGCGCCACCCAGTCCAAGGACGGATACAAAGGTTGAACTGTTGTTTTGGGTATCCTTTCGCGTAGGTTTGCCGAGCACGTGCCGATCGCCTTCCACATCAAGCAAATCATCCTTAATCTGAAAGGCAATGCCCGCATGATAGGCGAACTTCTTCAATGCCGCGATTTCATAATTCTCTACCTGAGCAAGAATAGCAGGCATCACCAGCGAGGCTTCAAAGGCGGCGCCGGTTTTGTAAAAGCACAGCAGGTTCAACTGCTCCTGTGTCAATGTTTTGCCTTTGGATTGCAGGTCCATCGCCTGCCCCCTGCAGATTTCTTCCGCCTTCCCGGCCGAATATTGCATCAAGGCAAGCACGGTCCTCGCGTCGAACCGGTCAAGCGACGCTTGCTCTTTGATCGCCCGCTGGATCAGAAACAGGCCGGTTAATTCCGCTGTTGCGCTGTCATACACCTCATGCAGGGTTGGACGCCCTCTGCGGGTGGACGCATTATCCTGGGACGGCAGATCGTCGAAGATCAGGGATGCGGTATGCATGTATTCGAGTGATCTCAACAGGGGCGTGATGGCTGAAGCGTTCAGTCCATATTCGTTAACGCCCATAACCCAGGTCAAAATCGGCCGCAGCCGCTTCCCGTCCCCTTCGAGACTGTAATTTGCGGCATCAATAAGCGGATCTTTCATCGGAAGGGTCCCGGTATTTGGGGGAATCTGCAATAGGTTGTTGATCTGCTCGCGGACTGTTTTGACCGTATTCTGGAAGTCTTCCTTTTCCTGCCGGTCATTTTTCAAAAAGGAATTCATCTGGTCCCGCAGCAGCTTATCGAAGAAATCCACGTCCTCTGCCTTTCGGACCATCTTTTGGATGAGACGATTGAATTCGGGATCGCCGGAAGCAAAAATATTCATAACTTCGTTATACTTATCATCGCCCAAGCGTTCTTTGCAGCGTTTCAGGACATTGATGGCGCGATCCAGAATCACCTCACGGGTCTTGGTGTCAGAGCGGTAGACGTTATGGATCAGATGGCTGATGACTGTCCAGTATAATTCATAAGGGTTGATCAGATCAGGACGCTGGTTATGGTACTTTAAATAATACGTATAAGGCGTTACCGCGCCGTCCCTCATATCGTCGAACATATCCGCAAAATCGTCGGCCAACTGGTTGTAAATGCCATAATAAAACGTACGATGATCAAAGCCATCATCCACGGAAGCATGGATTACGGAACGGACGATCAGCCTGGAGGATGCGGATTTTATAATGACGGGGATATACAGCTCTTCGTTGGTGTAATTGGCGCAGGACAGATCCTTTTCGCGGTCGATATCCTGGGATTGAAAAAACACATACGACTGCTCGAAAAATGTGCTCACCGTCTCCGGACGCTGAAGGCCCTTAATATATTCAAAAGCATCCCGGAGCTCGGAATGGACGTATCGAATGAATTCCACATTTTCTCCGGTCCACCCGCCAATCTCCGGCACGATCCCAGTGAGAAGCGCGGTCCTTATCATACGGGAATACCGTTCTTTCTCCCCGGTAGTCAAGAGCTGAGAATCGAGCAGATCGTCAATAAAAGGATAGGTCAGTCCGTAGGAAAACCCTAGCCGGATGGCTTCATCCAGTCTCCTTGAACGTTCCGCAGGCGGCGTTTCCTCCCCCATCTCATCAATCACATGCAGAACAACCCCGACAATAATTTTGATCAGTTTACGTTGGGCTTGCTCGGCATTCAGTTCTTTCGGAATATGGACCGCCATGTTCTTAAGTTTGTCGATTACCCAAATAGCGGCGGTCTCGACGCCTTCCTTCTGCGCCCATCGGTAAAACCCGGCCAGGCTCATATACTCGGGCGGGTCTCCCCGATTCGTTCCGGCTGAATGAAGCAAATGGTTTTTGATGCCGGCAACCACCTGCCGAATCCGCGCCTTCGTACCGGGGGAATCGAGAGCTTTGCCGAGATCTCTCATGTAAATGTAAGAAACGCTGCGATCCAGATAATCGTCCAGTTTGCCCGTATAATTCAGCCATCCGATATACCGGTGATAATCCCGGGTGCCCGGTTTTTGCTTTCCCCGCGAAAAATAAGACCACCACGACCGATGACGAACATGGTTTCGTTTCCATACTTCAATATCTTGGGTCAAGACAGGAACATACGTCTTCTCCTTCACCTGCCCGTAAAGGGAGGCAAAATACTGAGCCGCCTTCTGCTCTGCCATCCGGTACCATGTATCGGAAAAATCTGAAAATCCCTCATTTATGCGATTCATTGCCATACGATTTACCTCTGCTTCTCAGTTTGTTAACTCATGTTGTTTCTTTATACGGGAAAGAAGCTTGTTGGTTACCAAATCGTTAGGAGGGAGTATCTCCGAAACTAAGATCAGTCCGTAAGCAAACTACTTCTCCAAGGTAATGCGGAATACAGTGCCGGCATCGCCTGCAAATACAATCGTTCCATTTTCAGGCAAAACCACTTTATTATTACTGCTGATTACGGTGTAGCTCACGCATTTTCCCTGGGCGTCATACACTGCAAAAGCACCTTTCGCTGGCGTTGCGACAGTTATCTTTTTACCGGCTGCGGCAGAGGGAACTCTGTACCATTTTGCGTTGCCATCGGCTTGTACAGTAACCGCTGAATGTTTCCCCGCAAATAGCGGCTTTACGATATCCTCACTGACATACAAGCTTCCAGCGGCTTCAAGGTACTCAATTCCGTCTTTTGTGTAAAAACGGTATTCAGCCGTATCCCGGCTTCCTATCGCAGGAATTTGATGCTGGCTCACAGCCGTATTCGGGCCTGTAATTTTTTTATCCATTAAATAACCCTGCAGATCGTCGGCCCGGGTGATCTTAAGCGTTGGCATAATCATGTAAATGACCGAACTGAACTTCTCGCTCACAGGGTAATAGGTTTTACCTTCCCGCTTCGCCCATGCCTCTGCTGTCTCTGTGGATATTGGATTAGATTCGAGCTTCTCGGCTAAATAATGAGATAAGGCCAGTTGTCCCAAACCCGGAATGGTCGTATATTCTCTGACCCAGAGGTAGGTGCGTCCATTTTTTTCCGTTACAAAACGAGCCTTAGCACTGCCTTCCTGGTTAACAAAAGCCCCCTCCGATGTATACACAAACTTCTGCTCCGGATATCCAGGAATGCTCGGCACCGCTATGGACAGAACCCCATCCTTGACATCAATTTTAACCAGTTGGTTGAGGGTACCATAATAGCCTGCATACTTCATGACGTCGTTTGGCATATCGGCTTTTACCGGCGTACCGAATGATTTCTCGGGTTTGATGTCTTTAATCGTGCCCTTCTCTTTCAATGCTTCAAGAAGCAGCTCACTCGCCAGCAACTCGTTGAGCGAGCTGCTGCCGCCCGAGGACACCACTGCCGCAGCCATGTTCTGCTCGGGAAGGACAACAAAAGAAGTATGATACAAAATCGTATCTCCGCCTTTGCTTAAACCCTTTATTCCATAATCGTTAAACGGAAACAACCTTACGCTGTCCCACCCAAGCCCAAAGTCAATCGAGTTGTCGGCATCTTGGGGCCACAATCCTCTTTTGTACTCCTCTTGCTCCATTGCACGGACCGCCTCGTTCGAGAGAATACCGTCCTTTTGTCCCGTGAATATTTGTGAGAATTGTACCAAATCTTCTGCGGTGGAATAAATTCCGCCAGCTCCAATGGCATTGACCGTTTCATTCGGCAGCTGCTTCTCAAAAGGCGGGAAATAAAGAGCGGCGAACTTGCCTGGTTCCAGTACATCCTGCGGCGTCTTCGTATGGTTCATTTCTAGCGGTCCGGTAAAATATTGATGGATAAATGCGGTAAAATCCATGCCGCTGACTCTCTCAACAAGAATTTCGGCCAGCGTGAATCCGTCATTACAATACACGGAAAAGGCGCCCGGGTCCGCTTTTAAGCTCTGGGTAGACAGTTGCTCCAACAGCGTATCGTGCGCATAGGTGTCTGGATCATTGAACAGAAAAGAATTTCTCAGGCTGCTTCCTTGCAGGCCAGAAGAATGGTTCAGCAGCATACGCGGGGTAATCTGCTTATATCGTTCATCCTTCATCTTGAAATTGGTTATGTACTGCACCAAAGGGGTATCCAGATTGATCTTCCCTTCATCTGCCAATTTCATGACAGCGGCGGCCGTAAACATTTTGCTCGTCGATCCAATTCCATACATGGTATCCTTGCTAAGCGGGATTTTCCCTGCCTTATCGTTTACCCCCGTCTGTCCCGATACCTTAATCTCGCCGTTATCAATTAGTGCATACTGGACGCTGACCGTGCCGTAATTTTTGGTTAACAGCGCCGCCTTTTCAGAAGCGAACTTCTCTAGTGCCTGATTCGTATCGACGACTTTGCTGCTGGACGCTATCGCCTCCGTTGGGACAAGCGGAGTCATTGCAATTACCGCCGTTAGTAACCAAACCAACCTTTTTTTCATTGAAATACCTCCTTTGATGGTAAACTATGATATAGTACGAATTAATAGAAGAAATGGTTCAGTTTACCACGAAAAAAGAATATTCCTTCCTGAATAAAAAATATCATCTTGCCTTTCTGTGGGAAGTAATCGTATATTATATATGAACAATTGCTCATATGTTTATATCAAGGAGGATTTTTATGGGACAACATCAGCACGCTCCCCATCATCATGAACATAACCATGACCACGCAAAAAATCACTCTGCTCATGATCATCCCCACGGTCCCGGGCATCATCATGGCCCCAACAATAAAGCAGGACAAATGATCGCATTTATTATTACAACCGGTATCATGCTGTTAGAGTTTTTTGGAGGATTGATTTCCAGCAGCTTGGCGCTTGTTTCGGATTCGGGCCATATGTTAAGTGATTCGGCCGCTCTGGCGATGAGCCTGTTGGCAATGTGGCTTGCAGCGAAACCCGCCTCTTCCAATAAGTCATACGGTTTCCTTCGGTTAGAGATTTTAGCTGCGCTATTTAACGGTGTGAGTTTGTTTGTCATTTCGGGGTTTATTAATGCTCTGCTTATTCTCAAAAGCGCCTGGGGCGTCATCCGGTGGTCAGTACATATATTGATGGAAGGCACGCCGATCGTTATTGATGCGGGTAAAGTGAAACAAACGCTGTTGACAATCCAAGGGGTACGTGATGTGCATGACCTTCACATTTGGACGATGACTTCAGGGCGGGATTCGCTAACTCAAAAGTTTCCGTCCTAAGCCATCTATATATCGAAAGAGCTGCCGATTGACCCGGCAGCTCTTTCAGTTCATCGAACTCACGGGCAGCAGCGGAACGAATCAGGCGGTTCAAGCCTCGTAATGAACCTAACCCGGTCTAGATTCCCTGCAGCTCCAGCATCGTTTTGTTTTTCCCGAAGGCCTCAGCAAAATCATTGTTAAATGCGGTAATCGCATGATCCGTGGCGGGATGCTTGATTAAGGCCTCCAACACGTCTGGAGCGGCAGTCACCGAACCAATGCCATGCCGGCATAGTTCCAGAATTTGCTGCGAGTTTTTGAAGCTTGCCGCCAAAACCTCGCTGTCAAGTTTATGCATTCGGAGCATATCATGAATATCCATCGCCGCTTTCACGCCGTCCGCACCCATATTGTCTATCCGGTTAACATAAGGAGCCGTGAATTTTGCCCCCGCTTTTGCCGCCATAAAAGCCTGCATCGGAGTATAGATTGCGGTTGCCGTCACGTGTATACCCTCTTTGGATAGAATGCTGATTGCCTTAAGTCCTTGAGCGGAGACCGGAACTTTTACATATAATCCCTCCCCCAGCCGCTTGACCATATAGTGCGCCTCCTCCACCATCTCTTCGGCGGTCTCGGAAATCACCTGCGCATGCAGCGCCGAACCGGCAGGCAAAAACTCCCGAATCCGAAGCAATTGCTTCATCGGATCATTTTTTTCATTTTTCAATATCGTTGGATTGGTGGTAACGCCGTCATATGGAAACAGATCATACATCCGGGTAATCGCTTCAAAATTTGCGGTATCAAGCAATATAAGCATTTTTCTCTCTCCTTTGCAGATTCATTTATTTGATCAAATTCGTAATGCCTGCATCCAACGCGATGGTGTGGAAGTGTGTCATTTCTTCATCGCTGTACATTCGGGGATTTCTGTCAAAGCAAAATTTCTGTTCGACATGGTAATATTTGGCCTGTGCCAAGGGATTATAATTCAACAGCTCGTATTTAACGTCAGGCCGGATGGCAGATATAAAAGAAGAAATGCTGCGGATATTATCGTCAAAAGCCGTATATTCAGGAATCAGGGGAGTACGGACAATCACTTCAGCTTGGGTATTACCTGTGAGCAGCCATTTCAGATTTTCTTTAATCCGGGCATTGGACACGCCTGTATGCCTCTTATGCAGTTCAGTATCAAAAATTTTAAAATCCGCGTAGATCAAATCCAGCATTCCAGCCGCTTGTTCCAGTATGGCCGGGGACGTCTGCAAGCTGCTCTCGATCGCTGTATGAAGGCCTGCTTGTTTCAAGTCCATTAACAGCTGTAAAGCAAATTCGTGCTGAAACAGAGGTTCCCCGCCGGAAAGGGTCACTCCACCGTTATACTTGAAAAAGCGGCGATCCTTCATCACTTCTGTGACAACCTCGTTTATCGTCATAACCTGGCAGTCCAAGGACAGCGCTCCGGCAGGACACACGTCGATGCATGCCTCACAATCTTCGATCTGATCCCGCCCAAGCTTGATCCGTGTTCGGTTCTCGAAGGCGGAAGCGCCGTACAGACTATTCCGGGCGCACAAACCGCACCGGATGCATTTATTGCGGAAATAGACCAAATGGGTCTGAAATGCAATCCCTTCCGGATTCTGGCACCAACGGCAAGCAAGAGGACAGCCTTTCAGAAATATGTTGGTACGGATTCCGTGGCCGTCATGGGTGGAGAATCTTCGGATATCGAAAATCTTCCCGGATGTCATTTCCGCTGCATGTTCCATAGCTGTCTCCTCCTGTATCGCCGTCTCCCCTGCCCGCTGTGCGGCTTTCAACTCAAATCTCCCCGTAGCTGGTTCTTGCGATAATTTCATTTTGCAGCTCATCCGCAAGTTCCGTGAAATAGGCGGTATATCCCGCTACTCTAACCGTAAGTCCGCGGTAATCCTCGGGAGACGCTTTCGCCGCGATCAGATCTTCTTTTTTTAATACATTGAACTGGATATGAGGAATTTCAAGATCGACAAAGGTCCGTAGGAACTGGGAAAACTTGTTGATCCCACTCTCTGTTTTGAAAAATTCCGGCAAAAACTTCATGTTCAGCAGACCGCCGTTGCTCGTCAAGTGGTTGTCAAGCCTTGATACGGAATTCAGCACAGCGGTCGGTCCGTTCAGATCCCTGCCGTATACCGGGGACATTCCGCCGTCCGCCAACGGTTCCCGCGAATATCTTCCGTCCGGCGAAGCGCCGACATTTTCCCCCATAGGGATATGCGCTGAAACGGTATACATTCCCGTATGATAGAGTCCTCCACGGTAATTCCGGTAGTGCGACAGGCATTCGTTGAAGGTTCTGGCCCACTTGGCTCCTAGCTCATCAACCCAGACGATGTCGTTGCCATATTTGGGAGCTCTGTTCAGCAGCATAGCCCGAGTAACCTCATGGCCAGCAAAGTTGGCGCGAAGCGCCCTGAGCAATTCTCCGGACGTAATCCGCTTCTCGTCAAACACAAGCTTCTTAATCGCCGCCAAGCTGTCCGCCAGGTTTGCGATTTGAATCATTTGAATTCCCGAGAAGTTGTATTTGGCCCCGCCTGCGGTAACATCCTTGCCCAGCTCCACGCAGTTGTCAATGACCGAAGAAAGGAACGGTGAAGGAAGAGTATCGATATGAGCTTTCTCCACTGCTTCACAAGCCGCAATCATTTTGCCGATAAAATAATGGATTTGCTTCGCGAATGCAGCCTCAAGCTGTTCGAACGATTCGTAGGTTTCGATATTACCAAGATCGGGAGCCAGCGCCTTGCCCGTAATGAGACATTTGCCGTTGTTAAGCGTAAGCTCAAGCACCTTGTTGAGATTGAACATCGCGGCGTCGCTCCAGCCTAAATTATTGCCCGGTGTTGTAAGCTCTACGCAACCGACGATCGCATAATTGTTGGCGTCCTCCTGGCTAATGCCAAGGCGAGTCATGGCGGGAATAACCGATTCATCGTTAAAAAATTGCGGCATTCCGCTTCCCAGAGATACAACCCGGATGCTCTCCTTAAGCAGCTCCTCCGGTGTGTTCGTGTGAAGTCTCACCGAGAGATTGGGCTGCGGGAGCAGCAGATGCTCCTGCGCCTTCAGAAGAATGAAGGATAACTCGTTGGTTGCGTCTTTGCCATCCGGAGTCTGACCGCCAACCGCAATGTTGAACCCGATCGGGAACCCCGCGAAGAATTTGGCGCTGTGGGAATTTCTCAAATAGACAATCTGATTGAATTTCAGCCAGAGGCATTCAATGATTTCAAGCGCTCTTTGTTCGTCAATCGTCCCGCGTTCCAAGTCTTTCTTGAAGTAGGGGTACAGATACTGGTCCATCCGTCCAGGAGAGAAAGAAGAAGCGTTCGATTCCAAATGCAGGATGGCGAAGAGGAACCAAAGCGACTGAACGGCTTCATGAAAGCTCTCGGCGGGACGCTGGGACAGATTACGGCAGTTGTCGGCGGTCGCTCTCATATCCTGGCGGATGGCAGGATCGCTCTCTGACTCCAGCTTCTCCAGAATCAGACGATGATAGCGAAGCATAAATTCTTGCGCGCCTTCCATCACTAAAATGACGCTTTCATAGAACTCCCTGCTTTCTCCCTCGCATACGGCCAGCCTTGCGGATGCTTCCTGCTTAATGCCTTCCGGCCCGAGTTTCAGCCATTTCTCGGTGTTTGGGCAGATATGCCCTTGGGCATGATCTTTTTGATTAATCTTCACCACTAGAGCGATTTCATCAATTTCGCTGCCGTATCGTTCCCGAATAACATCCTCCAGCGAGCGGGATTTCCAGTACGGTCTAATGTCCTGCCTGAACATCTCAATATCCTCCTGGCGGACTTGAAACTTATCCTGCGGACGTGTGGGAAGGCTTTCAAATTCTCTGTCGATCCAGGAAGTCCCGCTCTCCGGAAAAACAATGCCCTGCCGTACTCCCCTGCTCCGGTTTCCTACAATAAGCTCTTCATTGTGGGTATCGATTGAGAGATGAAGAAGTGCGTTTTTGAGCGATAAGGCACGTTTTACAATGGCGGACCGATCCGGATGCCGTTTATACGTATCGGTAATTATTCGGGCCTGTTCAATTGAAACATACCGCTTCTCATCCAGCATTTTCTTTTTTAGCGTTTCCACTCTTTCCGGCTTCTTCAGTCCTGCTAACGTTCGGTTCATACCTTTCTGCCTCCAGTCTTTGATTGTTCACAAATTCACATATGACTGCAGCAAATGCGTACATTCCGGATCAAACCGTTCCTCTTTCAATGAGTTTAGCGGGTAATTCCTCATTTGATAAATCACCATTTACGGCTTGAAGGAAAAGGTTTTTTCCCATATCCTCAAGAGGGATTTCTATTGTCGTAATATTCATCATCTTGGCTATTGGCTGATTATCGAACCCAATGATTGCAAGTTCATCTGGTATAGAAATAAGCCGATTCTTACAACAGGTAACAATTCCTGCCGCGACTTGATCGCTAGTGACCAACAATGCCGTTGGCGGAGCATCCATTTCTTGTATTTGCTTAATGACCTTGTCTCCGTCCTCAAAATAGAAGCATTCATCGAGAGTATAATCAGGCTTATATAGTAAATTATATTTCTTAACAAAATCCCTATATGCCATTTCCCGCTCATGGCTATTTGTCCCCGACCTTCTGCCAATACAATATCCAATTTTGTTATGACCTTTACGATACAAATATTCTAAGGCTTCAACAAAAATGTTGTAGTGGTTGACAAAAGTGGTTGACACCTCGTTCCCCTTAATATTTTCACATAAAACAATGGGTCCAAATGGCAAATGTTCTTCTATCGTTGATAAATCACAGGTTCTCGAACAAATGATTAACGAATCAATCTGTTTTTGCTGTAACATTTGTAAAGCTTCCAGTTCCCTGCTCTCCATATAATCGGTTTGAAATAAGACTAACTTATAGTTGTATTCCAATGCTTGCTTGGCTATCCCTTTTAGCAACAAACCGAAGTAGGGATGATCCGAGAACGGGAGAACCACACCCATCAACAACGTTTTCCCTGTACTTAAATGAACAGCATTTATGTTCTTATGATAATTACTGACCTTAACCGCCTCTAGAACAGCATTCTTTTTTTCTTCGCTGACATAGGGGTGATTATTTAATACACGGGAGACCGTTGTGACAGATACTCCAGCCATCTTTGCCAAATCTTTAATATTTGTCATGCGCTCACCTTTTCAACCGAAATAATCATCAAAGGATTTAATGGATCTCACTTCCATCTGTTGTCCGGATACTTTTAAATAAAAATACGCCGCCGCATATATAATTAAGCAAGGTACCATCAATATTAAACAAAGCCCAATTAATCCAAACATTAGATTCTCCCCTCGCTTTCTGATCTTCGTTATGAGTGTAAGTTATGAAATGCGTTCCATGTCAAATATAAAAACCACTTCCCAATGGAAGTGGCTGCTCGAATTCTCCTTCATTCAAGGCGCATCTTCAATCAACTAACAGTTAACGAGAGGAAGCTTTACCGTCTTGCAGCAAAGGCCGGAATGCATTTGCTTTTAATATCAGCGACAGCACCGCGTACCCGGCGATCCCCCCAAACGTGTTGGCAATCAAATCATTAATATCCGAGCTTCGGGCACTGCCAAGCGTCTGAGCGATGATAAACTGTACCAGCTCGATGGTTCCGCTCAGAATAAGAGTCGCCTTCCCGGCATCCTTCCAGCTGTTCGTTCTCCCCGAAACAAGCGGCCACAAAAAGCCAAACGGCAGCATCATGGTTATGTTCAACATAAACGATTTTAGATCAGCCGTCAGAAACGGAATCCAATTGATGGACTTATACCAAGCGTTCTGCGATGCGTATATTCCAATGTTGATTGTAAACCTGATATCCATTTCGAATTCACCTTCTTTATTTATTCGTAAGGTCAATCCGGATTTCCAGGCCGTCCACAAATTGGCTGTTTTTGATTTCCTTCGGGAAGCCTCCGTCATTGTTCTTGAATGGTTTCAGGATCAAATATTTAGTTCCGCTGCTTGCGGAAGCATAATGCGCTCTCGTTGTGAATTTGTTGCCTTGAATAACGCCTTGGCCGCTCAGACGGTCCAGCAGATGGCCCTGATCGTCGTAAACCGCCACATTCGTATAGATCAGATCATGCTCATCCTGCTTAGAGAGCAGCGTTTCCGACATTTTTTCCAGAGAGTATTCCAGCGTTGTGGTGATCGGTGTAACATCAACCGCATTTGCGGTAAAGGTCAGGTCGCCCGCGGTTTTGGCCGCATTCGGTTTGAGGCTGGTGACATCATCGGTCTTCTTCGTAAAGGGAACATTGAGCGTAAAGGTATGATCGATACCGGCCAGCTTCACTTCTACTTCCGCGTCAAAAGCGTCCGGGGCCGTGAACTTCGTTCCTTGGGCCGAAGGGTTGATGCTTTGCTCGACAATAATCGTATTCGGGTGGTCTTCTCCTGCGCCCCAGTATTGGCCTCCTCCGCCTAAAGAGTCAAACTCTCCGCCATTCCCCTTAAAGGTAATAGAGTCAATCGCACTGCTAAGCTTTACGGGACCTTTGACCGTATCGTACATTCCGTCTTTCAGATTCGGCGCCGCCACAGTCAGTGCGTATACAGCACGGCTTCCGTCGAACACGGTTTCTGTAACTTCCAGCTTCACATCTTTATAGGACACGTTGCTGTTAACCTGTGTAGTCAAGCCTTCGTTGGCCGCGTTCTGCAGTCCAAGATCACGTTCTATAGAGCTGAACAGGCTGCCGATCAGCGGTATTTGCCGAATGGAATCAGCCATAGCGGGCGAAGCGAAGCCCG
This sequence comes from Paenibacillus zanthoxyli JH29, assembly GCF_000520715.1. Lineage (GTDB taxonomy): Bacteria > Bacillota > Bacilli > Paenibacillales > Paenibacillaceae > Paenibacillus_AQ > Paenibacillus_AQ zanthoxyli. Next base: position 15,940 of record NZ_ASSD01000397.1, on the reverse strand, counting down.
AGGCGAACAAGGTTACACCAAGGACGGCTGCCACGGCGCCGGTTCCAAGAAAACGCCGTCTCCCGGAGCGTTCGGGACGCGCCCCGACGTTCATCTTCCCGCCGGAAATTGAAGCATAGGTCTCCTCCAAACGTCCGCGAACGAAATCGGACATTGGCAGCTCGTTAGCCTTTTCTGCTTTCAACTGTTTATCCAGATCAAATTGATTCATGGTTCATCTTCCCTTCTTCTGTTGCATTCATTAATCAGAATCCGGTAGACCCAAGTTTTGAAAAATCCGGGTTCCCGGAGCGTATCCAGTGATTTATAGGCTTTCAGAATCGTCTCCTGCAGCGCGTCGGCGATATCCTCGTCCTTTTTAACCATTGCGCGTGCGGTATTGTACAGGCCATTTTCAATCTGCCGCGTCAAGCGGATAAATGCTTCACGGTCCCCCTGCTTGGCCAGCTTCACCTCTTGCTCCATACTCATGGTGCCACTCCACCTCCCTCCGTTGCCCTCTGTGTTTATTTTGTTTACATGAATTAGACTGTACAAGTGCCTGAACGGTCACATCACAATCAAAAAAATTTCAAAAAAACAAAAACCGCGCTCAGCGTGGTATCCTCTGACAGGATGCAGTTTGAAAATCACTCAAATGATAACCGCCGGGTCCACATGTTAAGCCATTTTTATAATTTTTTGCAGAAAAGTTAGAAGCGGTTAACCTCCGCCTCGTCTTATAAGTAAAATAAATAAGTTTGGAGGCACTTAATGACGGATAAGGTTAACGATGAAATCATTATCGGCAAGGTGCTGGAAGGGGACCGTGAAGCATTTGCGGCGCTGGTGGATAAATACAAGTCCGGGTTATACATTCTGTTGCTAGGAATGGGCGCGAGCCATCAGGATGCTCAGGATTTAGCCCAAGAGACTTTTATCAACGCCTACCGGAAGCTCAGCGGTCACAACAGCCAATCAAGCTTTGCCGCTTGGCTGTATACCATTGCAGTCAACCGCTTCAGGGATGTTAAGCGGCGGAAAACCTTTAGTGTTGCAAGTAACCCGCCGAAGGCGCAAATCGATGGGACACCCACTCCGGAAGAGATGTACATGCGCAAGGAAAGTGAGCTTGAGCTGCATAAGCTGCTATCCAGATTGCCGGGCCGGTACAGGATCGTACTGCTGCTGCATTATACCAATGATCTGAGCTACGAGGAAATATCGGCAGTTACAGGCATCTCTCTGCATCAAGTCAAAAACCGGCTCTACCGAGCCCGCCAAAAGCTGAGAAAATTATGGCTGCAGCCAAAGGAGGCTTCTCATGAAAAATCGGCATTACACGAGCTTAGATAACATAGTCGAAGATGAACTTCCACTACGCAGAATGTATGCATCCACCGGGATTTCCGATCAATTTACGGAGCAAGTGATGGAGCAACTGCGGCATGTGGAGATGCTGCCTGCTTCCCGCAGATCGCGGAATTGGCAGAGAATGCGCATCAATCATCGTTTGCGGCATGGCTTTCTCTGGGGCAGTGCGGCTCTGGCGACAGGTGCAGCTGCAATGCTCATTATTTCAATACTGTCCGCCCTCGGGACGACTCCACCTATTTCCTCTGTCCCGCAGCCCGTGTCTGAGTTGTCTCAGAGACCTCCTCTGCAAGCCAGTCAATGGGCAGATAGCAGCTTTCGGGAAGCGCAGGCGCTCGGATTAGTACAACAGCCGAGTGTGAAAGTAAGCGACAAGGGCTACACCCTGTCCTTGCAAGAAGTCATTGCCGACTCCTCAAGACTAGTGCTGTCTCTACAGGTTACTGATGAATCGGGACAGCCGGACGATGAGTGGATAAAAAATAGGTTCGTCAATCAGCAATTGCATATTCTAAATGAAGACGGCGAAGAAATAGGATATTTTCTTTCTAGACTTCCATTGGAACATGGATCCAACACTGAGAAATCCCAAAAGTTGTGGTTAACTTACGTATTTTCCCGGCCGCCGGGGGATACCGTAATCATCAAGGGGAACGTTCATAAGCTGTATGTCGGTGACGCTGGTACGGAGCCGCTTTCGGGAAACTGGAGTTTTGCCTACACGGCCGATATGACCAAGTCGAAGAAGTTGACTGTAACGAATGCTCTGGATGAATCTTATACCACCCCAGCCGGACTAAAAATAAACATGCGGCAGCTTATTCGCACTCCTATCGGGGCCCAATTGCAATTCGACACCTCGCTTACAGATGAAGCGGCTGCCCTCCCGCCCAAGGCTCTCCGCAAGCAACTCATGCTTAACTACCATTTTGAAGATGAGAACGGGCGTATTCTCGCCAAAGTGGACGGCCCAGGAAACTATACCGGTTCCCCCCCTAATGTCTACCTGGAGCACTTTATGACAGAAGATACACAGACTAGGACACAGCATTGGACCTATTCCTTCTCGTATCTTCCGTACGACAGCATGAAAGTTCGATTCGTATTGGATAGTTATTCTATCCCTGTGCAATCTGAGGATTCTATTACTTTCCGTCCGGAGAAGCTGAAAGAGCAGTCTATTATGTTTGAAGCGCAAGGCGATATCCTCAAAATCCATGCAATGGATATTGAAAAAAGCTCGAATGAGCCGGGACTCTCGGGCCATATGACAGTCAGCGGGGAAATTGTTAACAGCTTTAATGAGGATCGCTGGATCGCACGGGATGAATCCGGTAAGGAATATAATGTTTACTTTGTTGGAAATGTTAGGAACGGTAACACTATAACCATTGATGAACCGAATGAAGGAGTAAACTCTAAGTCTTATCTCGATGTTTTAGGCATGACTGCTATGCCGCAGGAGCTAACGCTCATCCGCACCGTAACCGACAAGAAGTATACCAATGTGGACTGGAGCTTCGAGTTGCCGCAAATCGAGCGGCATTAGGCGTTAAAAGATATCTAGATTTCCACTTCCACGTTTAGTGCGACATGACATTTGGACTCAAGTAAAAAATGGGCTGTGCCTAGTCAGTTGCATCTGGCTGGGACAGCTCGTTTTTTCTAATAAAGTTTTGAGCATGTAACACCGATAGCTAGTTGGTTTTGTCGATAATTATGTTAGGCAGCGGTGACGACATTCTTTAGAAGATTTTAATAAATGGGGTTTAGAATATAACATGTTCCCAAGTCTATATGCGAAAGAGGAGGAAATATGTTTAAATCCAAAATAATGATGGCGTCCATTGCGATATGTACTTTATGGGCAAACTCGCTGGCGTACCCTACTATTGGAAATGTTGCTCTTGCAGCTCCTGATTCACAATCTGCCAGTGAGCATATTGTGATTGTCGTCGAAGAGAACCATTCCTCACAGAGCATTCTAAATAATCCCAAGGCTCCGTACATAAACAGCTTGGCCAAGCAAGGGCTCAGTCTTACCAATCATTATGCGATTCAGCATCCGAGCCAGCCGAATTATCTTGAATTGTTCTCCGGCTCCAATCAAGGTGTAAATGATGACTTGTCTCATAAGCCAACTAACCATGCCAACTTAGGCTCTGAGCTCATTAATCACGGATATACCTTTGGAGGCTACTCCGAAGGTTTACCCAAAGCAGGATACACTGGTCCTTATGATCTAAAAACAAAATATGCAAGAAAGCATAACCCCTGGGTAAATTTCACCAACCTGCCAGCCAGCATCAACATGCCTTTAACCAGCTTCCCCAAGGATTACAATCAACTGCCGACCGTCTCATTTGTCATTCCTAATCTGAACAATGATATGCATGACGGCAGCATCAAGACAGCGGATCAGTGGCTTAAAAATCATTTGTCTTCCTATGTTACCTGGGCTTCCAGCCATAATAGTATTCTCATCGTAACTTGGGATGAAGACGATATGAGCAAGCATAACAAAATACCGACAATCATTGTCGGCGCCAATGTAAAGAAAGGATCTTACACGGTGAAGACGAATCATTACTCTGTACTGCGAACTATTGAAACCATGTATGGTCTGAATGCTCTCGGAAAAAACCGGAATGCTCAGCCCATTAACATCTGGGAGTGAAAATCTCTTTAAAATAAAACGGCTGATCCTCAGGCAATGTGAGTGATCAGCCGTTATGTTTATCCGCGCAGGCATCAGACGCTGCACAACATTAGAGTTTAACTCATCAACAAGTAGATCAAGAATACTACAGCGAGTCCAAACCGGTAATAGGCAAATGGTGCGAGCTTTAGCCGATCGAGCAGCTTCAAGAAGGTGATAACAGCCAGAAGCGCAACGATAAAAGATACGAGAAATCCAGTAATGAAGACCCCGGCATCGGCTGCCGTTAAGGTATGGTAGCTCTTCAGCAGTTCATAACCGCTCGCGGCAAACATCATCGGGATGGCAATTAGGAAGGAAAAATTGGTTGCGGCTTTGTAGCTTGCTCCAGCCAGCAGCCCTCCCGCAATTGTCGCTCCGGAACGTGAGAATCCCGGCCACAGAGACAAGCATTGGAATAAACCAATGGCGATGGCCTGTCTATAGGATAGCTGATCAATGCTCTTTGCCCGCACCGTGGTCTTCTTCTTTTGACCTAGCAGCATAAAGAATCCGCCCAGCACAAGTCCCGCAAGCACAGTATAAGGAGAAAATAAATACGTTTTGATAAAGGAATGCAGGATGAGCCCTAGCGCCATCGCCGGCAAGCAGGCAAGTATGATATGGATCAGATTCAGTTTCTGCTTTCCTGCCGTATCTTCATTGTTCGATTCGAAATTGCTTAAACCCAGTAAGCCGAGAATCCGCCGCCAGTAAATGACGGCCACAGCAAGAATAGCTCCCAGCTGGATAATGATTTCGAAAGTGTCGGCTTTTTCACCTTTGAATCCGAGAAGTTCTCCAGTCAAGATGAGATGGCCCGTGGAGGATACCGGCAGAAATTCCGTGATCCCCTCCACAATGCCTTGAATAATAGCAATAATGTAATCGTGCATATTATATGTAGCTCCTCTCTGCTAATGATGAATAAACCGCTTCATATCCTTCCCTTCGCCACAAATTCCATATCTACTCCCCCCGCAATATAGACTAAATCGTAAATCTAAATTGCCTGTGAACAGACCCTTAAATAATTCTTAACTCCTCGTCTGGGCATAAAAAAAGCCAAAGCAAAATCGGCGAACCTCTGCTCTGGCTTTCTATTTGACTTTCTTTATCGTATGCCTCGGATATCCAAGTTCGTATACTCTAATGTAAAGCCCAAGTATAAACTGGTCATGAATCAATTCTTAACGATTTATTAATTTAGACACTGTCAATAAGAAATAGATATAAAAATTCTCATCGTACTCTAAAAAAGGCAGAGAACCCTTGCCCGCACAGCAATACTCCAACTCTTGGAAATTTATGTGAAATTTTAATGTGCTAAGGTATGTTCAGGTGATCACCCAGATAACAACAGGAGGTAACATATGAATAAAATTCACAGCAAAAGACGTTTACGCAACTTGAGTATTGGAGTCACCCTGGGTGTAGCTCTGCTCTCAGCGGGGACAGGCTTTTTGGATAACACCAATACAGTTTATGCAGCTACAGCTGCGGCTTCTGCTACTGCGGATCAAGTCATCTCAACCGGCCTGAAATATCAGGGCGTTCCTTATCAATTCGGGGCCAAGTCCGGAAGAACCGATGCATTCGACTGCTCCTCTTTTACACAGTTTGTATTTAAAGAGAACGGAGTGTCCATTCCCCGTTCTTCCAGACAGCAGTCCACTGTCGGAACGTTCGTACCAAGGGATCAGCTTCAGCCTGGGGACCTTGTATTCTTCTATTCCCCTATTCACCATGTAGCCATTTACATGGGCGATGGAAAATTGCTGCATACGTTCGGAAAAGGGGGCGTTACCATCACGCCGCTTAATACAGGCTGGTGGAATTCCCAATACACAACCGCGCGCCGGGTCTTACCGGACGGACAAGCTGCCGTGAATCCTGTACAGGACAGCAGCACGGCAGCAGCTTCTCCCGCTGCTCCTGCCCCTGCACCATCCGTTAATCCTCCTTCCGATCAAGGGGACAATAATGGAGAGCAAAACGAAAATTAATAGTCCAATAGACAAGCCGCTTCTGGTATATTGCAGAGGCGGCTTGTTTATTCCCAGACGGGATGTAATATCGGCAGTTCCACAATAACCTCAGTTCCTGTACCCTCGCGGCTCTCAATCCGAATCCGTCCCTGATGCTCCTCCACAATCGACTTGGCAATGGGCAGGCCAAGACCTGTTCCCCCAGTCTTTCGGTGACGAGAGCTATCGACACGGTAAAAACGTTCAAACACATGCTTCACCTCTTCCGGGGGAATTCCGATTCCGTAATCCTTAACGATCAACTGAACATTACCGTCCTGTTGGGTTATATGTAATTCGATTGGGGCTGTGCTGTATTTCAAAGCATTGTCCAGCAAAATAGTCAACAACTGCTTTATTTTACTGTGATCCGCTTGGATCACCATTTCTTTTTCCCTTGCATGTAGGATTAATTTTCTCGTGCTTAACTGCCTGAAGTGGGCAATCACCTGTTTACAGGTTTGTATGAGGTCGACCGAATCCAACATGAATTGCCTGCCTTGCTGGGAGGAAGCCAGGTTCAGCAGCTGCTGGGTCATCACTCTCATTCGTTTGGTTTCCTCGTATATGGACTTCACGGCTTCCTCCTGCACCTTAGTATCATAGGCTCCCCAGCGTCTGAGCATGTTCGAGTACCCCTCTATAATCATTAGAGTCGTATTGAGTTCATGGGAGGCATCGGAGACAAACTGCTGTTGATTCCAAAAGCTCTCCTCCAGCCTGTCCATCATCCGGTTAAACGTCCCGGTCATTTCATAGAGCTCATCTGCACTTTTTCCTTTATAGGGGATCTTCTTAAAGTTGAGACTGCGTTCAATCTCCTTCATCGTTCTTATGCTGGTCGAAATCGGCTTAACGACTGTGCGGGACAGCAGGCTTCCACCCAACATACAGACCATGACGGCTCCGAAGGTGGTGAAGGTCAATATCGTCACAAGAATATGAATGTTGGTCTCCAAATCATCTAATCTCTCTGCGATTTCAAAGCCGAACCTGGTCCCGCCCGCAGTCTCCATCGGAATATAGACCATAAGTATTCTTTCATCGTCATGCTTGAACAGTCTAGCGCTTGTAGTTCGGCTATAAATAACCGGCACCCCGTTCAAATTAAAATCAGCGCCATTTGAGATGATGCGTATGGAATCGGAACCGGGGACGGAAATTCGAATGAGCGTATCTTCTGTTAATGAATTGTAAAGCAGAGCGTTCCGGGCCTCACTGCTCATAGATTTCGCGTGTTCGATAATAGACTCCCATTTGCTTAGGAGCAATTCCCCCGCATTTTGGCCGGCAATCTTAATGAATAACGAATACACTATAATGTCTACGCACAATAAAATGACGATCAGCAAAAGAGAGGTCAGTAAGGTGATTTTCGTTCCAAGCTTCAATCTTCCTCCTCCTTGATGCAATATCCGATACCGCGCACCGTTTTGATCAGCTTGTTCTTGAAACCGGAATCAACCTTTTTTCGAACATAAAGAATATAAACATCGACTACATTCGTATCCCCGACAAAATCAAAACCCCAGACATGATTAATAATTTGTTCCCGGCTCAGTACATGGTTTTTGTTCTCTGTCAAAAAAACCAAAAGATCGAACTCTTTGGGGGTAAGCTCGATCTTTTGTCCTTCTCGGGTCACCTCTCTTGTATATTTATTAATGACCAGATCATCGATTTGGATAAGAGACGGTTCCTGTACCGGATTTGGCATATTGCTGCGAAGCCTGATATTTGCTCTAATTCTAGCCAGCAGCTCCTCTATTTCAAACGGCTTCGTAATGTAATCATTAGCCCCCTGATCTAATCCTGCTACGATTTCGGAAGTGGTATTCCGGGCGGTTACCAGAATTACCGGAGTAAATGCATCTACTTTTCTCAGTCTTCGTAAGACTTCCACACCGCTCAGTTCCGGAAGCATGATATCCAGAATAATGAGGTTCCAGGTCTGACTAAGTGCTTTCTCCAATCCCTCTCTGCCGGTTTCGGCAATCTCAACATGGTAGCCCTCATAAGTAAGCTCCAACTCCAGAAGCCGTGAAATTTTGGTTTCATCATCAACGACCAGTATGGACTGTTCCACCTTCACTTCTCCTTTTCACCCGTGCTTACCTAAAAAATGGACAGAAAACTACCCGTTTTGGAGTAGTATCCTGTCCACGTTCATTTATTATTCATGAGCCGTTTCCGCATCCTGCTCCTGATGGTTGTTGTCTGTATCCGAAGCATCGGATTTCGTTTGCTCTTGACCATCCGCAACTTCGCCGTCCCCGTTCGACACGGCTTGCCCGGTTGTCAGTGCAGCGGATTTAACTGGATCAGTGGTTCACGAAGCACTTCTTAACAATTTATTAATTTAAGAAATCATTAATATTTGCGGACTATAATACTGAAATATTAATAGTAAGGGTGAGAGACTTATGAACTATCAGTTATTTCAGATTATTAACGGGTTTGCCGGGCAATGGGATTGGATTGATGATTTAATGGAGTTTTTTGCACAGGATATTGTATGGCTAATGATCGTTATGCTTGGCGTTTTATGGTTTACCCATAAGGAACAACATCAGCGGTCCGTATTCTACGCTTGTCTGTCCGCCGTGATAGCCCTATTATTAGCAGCTATTTTGATATCTCCCGAAGTCAATGAACCACGTCCATTTGCAAACCATATTGTGCATCAGTTGATTCCGCATAGTGCGGATACTTCCTTTCCAAGCGATCATTCCACGCTCGCCTTTTCACTCGCGTTCAGCCTCTTTTTCGTAAACCGGAAATGGGGAGCAATTTCCTTAGCAATGGCGTGCTTGACTGGATTCGCTCGTGTGTATGTCGGTGTACATTATCCCGGAGATATTGCAGGCGCAGCCGTACTATCCGCTCTTACCAGCTTTTTGGTTTATGAAATGCGCTCCCGCCTAGATCCCGTTCCCAACTTGTTAATCCGAATTTATGACAAAATCATATCCGTACTGCCTATCTTATCCCGAAAATAATTTGACCTCGATCGGTTCAACAAACCCGCCCCGCGGACCGCGCACAACGGCTGCTGAGGCGGGTTCCTTTTTTTGGTGGTGATGACCGAATCCCGGAGCAGTACACATAATAGTAATTTGGATAGTGATGCGCAGTTGTCCCTTTCAAGTTCTATAATCCGAGAATAATATATTGCGTACCTATATTAATGGTAGAAAGGGGAAATTGAAGATCATGTCATCATTCCGGAAAAAAGCCAAATTACTTCGGGGAAAATCCGTACTGGTTTCAACCACGGGCAGTACTTTTACAGGAACTCTTCTGTCGGTTGGTACGGATTTTCTTATCCTTAGCAGCATCATTAGAGGGCGCAGAAGAAGACTCATCATTCGGTTGGCAGAGATTATTCTGCTTTCTAGATTACTCCGCTAACGAGATCCGCACACAAAAGCCAGGGGAGAATTCCCCTGGCTTATTTGGTGTATCCTTACCTGCTGTAATGTTCTATGCTCTTACCCGCCAGCCGTTCGTGCTCGGGCTCGACATGAATTAATACTTGGGCATGATCAAATTTCATTTTGATAGCCTGTTCAATCTCATCGCACAGGTGATGCGCGGCTTCGATCTCCATAATGGAGGGTACCACAAGATGAAAGTCTACATATTCCTCCGGACCTGACCGCCGCGTGCGAAAATCATGAACTTCAATGTATTTTTCTTTATATGAGTGGATGACACGCAGAATTTCTTTTTCTTCTTCTTCGGTCAAACTGGCATCAAGCAAAGGAGGGAATGATTCCTTCAGCAGCTTATATGCTTCTCTCATAATATAAAGGGCCAGAATCATTCCGATAATAGGGTCTAAAATGGTCCAGCCTGTTACGGTAACCAATAATAAACTGACTGCAACCCCCAAGGATGTGAACACATCAGTGAGCAGATGTAAGGAATTAGATTTCATAGCGACAGAATGATTCTCTATTGCTGCCTTCTGTACTCTTCTTGCAACCATATAATTAATCCCCGCCCCCACAACCATTACGATGATTCCCAAAAAAGGAAGTTCAATAGCTGTAGGGTTTAATATTTTATGGACACACTCATAAATAATCCATATCCCTGCTGCAAAAATAAGCAAGGTTTCAATGGTTCCCGAAATATTCTCCATTTTTCCATGTCCATAAGGGTGGGTTTTATCTGCGGAACGGCTAGAAAAACGAACCGAGAAAAAAGCAATCAAAGAAGCAGCCAAATCTAAGGATGAGTGGATCGCTTCAGAAACGACTGCTACAGAGCCCGTTACAATACCAACAATGAGCTTTAGTACGACGATAAAAGTGTTGCTAAGCACAGATAAAAAAGCAGTTTTTGAACCATTCAAACCTAACACAACCTTTTTTCATATTTGGCGGATTGTACAACTTAGCATGACCAATCCGTCGTTTTATAGATATTACCAAACGAATACGCTGTGGGTCTAGGGCAACCTTTTTACCGGCTATCAGTAAATTGTTGTTTCGTTTTATTTTATGGGTATCAGCCGTTTCATGGTTCCTGATTCACCATAAACTAATTTCATAACTATACTTCGCTTGACGAAAGGAGCCGCAATGAAAATTCCTGTTACTGGATTTGTAGTGGATTCTGGAGATGACGATGATCAACATTCACACAAGCTTTATATAACCTCTTGGAATGGCTGTCCAATCCATGTCCATGCCTTTTCTGGTGAAACCTCTATAGATGACGGACATTGTCATGAATATGCCGGTTGTACTTCTCCTGCCCCTACTGGTGTGCCTCATGTACACAAATATCATACCGTTACATCAGTAAATCAACATCATACCCACCTCATTCAGGGAGTAACCGGACCAGCCATTGATCTTCCTGGTGGCGGACACTATCATAAGTTTGAGGGATACACGACAATCAACGGCAGTCGTCCTCATTGTCATGCCTATTGCGGGAAGACGGGTAACGAAATTAGCAGGTAATAAAAAATGCTCAAAATAAAGGACGTACCCTGATACTCTTTCAGTACGTCCTTTAACGCATTTATGAATAATTCACCTTGTCCATAAGCACTCTAATAATAAAAAAGGTGAATCGAATGAGAACAGGCTTGCGAATGGTTGCCGCATCACTTGCGCTTCTACTATGCTTAACCAATACCGCTTTAGGCCATCCCGCCGTAAAAAAGAACCGGCAGTACTACGAACAACGGGGAGACATGATCTGGGAGGTACATACCAACCAAAAAGTCATCGCATTGACCTTTGATGACGGCCCGGACCCCTTGGAGACGGAGCAAATTCTGGACGTGCTGAACCAGTATGATGCCAAATGCACCTTTTTTGCCATTGGAAAGCGTCTTGCCTCTTACCCTGACGTAGCTAGACGGGTTATTGCCGAGGGGCATGAACTGGCGAACCATACTTACAATCATGTTTACTTTAAAAAGCCTATTTCCCGGAAGCAGGTTCAGAAGGAACTGGAATTAACGGAAAATGAGATTATTAAAATCACGAGCAGACACAGCAAGCTGTTCCGTCCGCCGGGAGGAATGTACGATGAAACCTTGATAAACATCTCCAACAGCATGGGCCTAAAGCCGATTTTATGGTCCTGGCATCAGGATACGAAAGACTGGAACTGCCCGGGGGTGTACAAGATTGTGAACAAGGTACTACGCAATACGCATAATGGCGACATCGTGCTTTTCCATGACCATGTCCACGGACAATCACAAACCAGACAAGCTCTCAAGCTTATTTTACCTGAGTTAAAAAAGAGGGGCTACCGTTTTGTTACGGTATCGGAATTGATACGCTTATCTGAGCATTCGATTTCCGCCGATTGTGAAAAAATCCGCCAGCTTGCATGCCGGCGGAAGTGATACGGGAGTAGAGCAATTAGAAAATGCAGGCTTTCAAAATAATAACCAACAGGATAAAGAGAACCAAGATCGCATTTGCCGACGTAAAGCCGCCATAGCCTTTGACTCCATAATCGCTCATGGATTAACCCTCCTTTGTAATTTGATACAATTTTAGGATATGCAAGCTTTTTATGAATTCTTGGGTATTCAGGAATCGAAGTACTGCCCGGTCTTCAGAATTTCTTCTAAACGGTTCAGATCAATAGTCGTCCTGATACCCTTTGGATGCCAATGCTGGATGCAGCCCGAATAATGGAGCAGCACACACTGGGGCTCATATCCCATTTCTTTCGCTTTATATCCTCCTGAGATGAGATTCAGCACGCAAGCAATGCCAACAATCCCCACCTCCCCCTCCCGGATGCGCCGATGTCCGAACGCCGTGGAGGCATGCGGGATGATCACCACTTTACAGCCGTACTTTTTAGCCATAGCCGTGATGAGATTAACCTGACACACCTTGGAACAGCTTCTGCACAGATACCCCTCTCCTTCTTTTACCGCTTTGCAGGCTTCACTTGATTTATGCCGCATGCAGACGGGAAGGAACACTCTCTTGTCTTTGGTTGCCGAGAAGCCGCTGCGAAACGCCCGGTTCATGATCTCCGCGCCCACCATATTCAAATGATATTCCACCCGTTCACGGCTGCAGAAGATCCGGTTTTCTTTCCATTTCAGCCGTTGACGGTTGTTGACAATATAAGCATCTACCCCAGGCGTGTAGCATCCCAGCCGCTCCCTGCTCCTCCGTTCAAACCAGAAGCCGAGCCGTTCAGCTCTTAACAGCATGTTTTCGCTTTCACTTGGCAGCTTACTGTTCAAAAACTCCAACCAGACCGCCAAGCGTTTGCTCACCGGCCCAAATTCTCCGCTTGCCCGCAGCCAGCCGATCAGCCTCCTAAATAGGCTTAAATTAATCGAGCCTGCAAGCCTTCTGCTTCTTGCCAAGACGGTTGTTCCGGCAATCCCCTTCAACCGGTCTACCGCGATTTTTGCACCTGCACTTCGGTTTCTCATACTGTAAAGGGAGGATAGCAGCTTGCCCATACATACACTTCCTGCCGCTGCCCTTCGTCCGTATACTCTCCACAGCACACCAATCATAAGGAACTCCAGCGCATACACTGCAGAGTCGAACGGCTTCAGATTATTTTCTGCAACGTAACGGCCAAAATCTTCAATAGTCTGTTCTTCTTCTTGCATCCTTTCCATGACCTCATCGGTAAAAGCGGCCGCATCCGCATAATATTTATCCGTATCCCCACTGTCGCCGAATAAGGAGTAGGTTAACGTCTCTGTAGTTGTCCCACTCACCCGGATCACCCCCAGCTTATATATAGTCAGTAACAATGTACACTGTTCCTACAAGCTAGTACGTGTGATTAAGGAATGCGTTTCCAGATAATGCATGTCAGTTTACATACCGTATGGATTTCGAAAATATAATAAAACAACATGGACATTAATTATTTAAAATTTTTATGTTATTATTATTGACATTGCTTCAAAAGCAAATTATATTGGCATTATAAGATTTTTAGGCGGCACAATAGTGTGTCAACTCAGGTGCAGAACAGTCGATCCGCACAATGCTGTGGCCGGATGGATTGTCGTACTGCTATTCTTACAATTTATATGTCAGTCACAATGATGTGGCTGCATTGGCAACGGGGCCGATTAACGAAATCCGCAGTTTTGCGGGTTCTGTCAGTCGGCCCTTTTTTGCCATGCATGTACTCTTACAAGGAGGCGATGTTAGCAGCAACAGCAGCAAAACTCGAACAATCCGCGCCAACCCGCAAGTCCCCAACAAATCAGCGGTTTATCCATTAAAAGGAGGAAGTTACAGATGGAAGCAAAAGGTTTTCGCAAGGCCGGTCATTCCCCGAGTTTATTGTCAGCTTTTTTATATTTTGATGTAAGCTTTATGATTTGGGTGCTGTGCGGAGCTTTATCGCTCTACATAACCAAGGATTTCGGTCTAACGGATACCCAAAAAGCTACGATGGTTGCGATTCCGATTCTGGGCGGTTCGGTGTTCCGGATCCCGATGGGAATATTGGCAGACCGTATTGGCTGTAAAAAAGCAGGCCTTACCGGAATGGGCCTTACCCTTATTCCTCTTCTGTGGGGGTGGCTCGGCGGAACCAGCCTGCAGGAGATTCATATGATCGGCTTCCTGCTCGGCTTCGCGGGCGCAAGCTTTGCCGTATCGCTCTCCCTGGCCAGCCGCTGGTACCCCCCGCAGTATCAGGGACTTGCAATGGGCATTGCCGGAGCGGGCAACAGCGGAACGGCCTTGGCCACCTTTTTCGGGCCGCAGATCGCCCAGGCTTACGGGTGGCACAATGTTTTTGGCATCGCCATGATTCCGCTCATTCTGGTTATGATCGTGTACGCTATTTTGGTTAAAGACGCTCCGAATGCCCCTGCGCCTAAACCATTGAAGAATTACCTCAGTGTCTTCAAGCATGCGGATACGTGGTGGTTCTCGATGTTCTATGCCATTACCTTTGGCGGTTTTGTGGGCTTTGCCAACTATGCGAGCATTTTCTTCTATGATGTGTACGGCGATGGCGCGCATCCCGGCGGTTTAACCAAAGTACAGGTAGGTTACCTGGTTACCATTACCGTCGTTGCTGGCAGCTTCTTCCGGCCTCTCGGCGGATGGATCGCGGACAAAATTGGCGGCATGCGTCTCCTCGTGATTTTGTACAGTGTGATTTCCGTGTGCGCCTTTGCTATTGCTACCATGCCTTCTTCATTCCTTGTGATGCTTCTTTATACCAGTGTGATGATGGCCTGCCTTGGTATGGGGAACGGATCGGTATTCCAGATTATCCCTCAGCGTTTCTCCAGTGAAATTGGAGTTATTACGGGAATCGTCGGCGCCGCCGGAGGTTTGGGAGGATATTTACTGCCTACGTACGTTCTCGGCCCGCTGAAGCAATCCACAGGCTCCCAGGTCACAGGATTTCTCGTTGTAGGTTCCATCGTATTATTGACGACGCTTATTTTTTACGCGGTAACACGTTCCTGGAGAAAAACTTGGGCCAAAGCGGAATCCGGGGTCAATTTCTAAAGATTAAAGAAAACTTCGGTGGGGGTGAATGTACATGACAACGAAAAAAGTAAAAAGTGTCTGCCCTTACTGCGGCGTCGGCTGCGGAATCATACTTGAAGTATCCGGTAACCGCGTTGTCAAGCTCACCGGAGATAAAGAGCATCCTACCAATTTCGGCAGACTGTGTACGAAAGGCAGCACTGCCGCCTTAGCTATCACTGAATCGGGGCGTATGGAATATGCCTACAGCCGCCAGGTCCGAAAGGCTCAGCCAGTTAAAGTCGGTATGAATGAGGCCATCAGCGATACGGCCAAGCGGCTCCGTGCGATTCTTGACGAACACGGCCCGGACGGGCTCTCCTTCTATGTCTCGGGTCAAATGTCGCTGGAGGCCCAATATCTGATCAACAAGCTCGCTAAGGGCTTCATCCGGACCAATAACATCGAATCCAATTCTCGTCTTTGCATGGCGAGCGCGGGCATCGGCTACAAGCTTTCACTTGGAGCGGATGGGCCTCCGGGATCTTATCAGGATATGGATACCACCGATTTGTTCTTCGTGATCGGAGCCAATATGGCCGACTGTCATCCGATTCTGTTCCTCCGGCTGATGGACCGGGTTAAAGCGGGAGCGAAGCTGATTGTCGTCGACCCCCGCCGTACCGCTACCGCTGAGAAAGCGCATCTTTTCATGCAAATCAGGCCCGGAACGGACCTCGCCCTGCTTAACGGCCTGCTGCATCTGCTTGTAAAGAACGGCCATACAGACCCGGCCTTCATCGCCGAGTTCACATCGGGCTTTGAGAGCATGCCTGAATTTCTGGAAGATTATCCGCCGGACAAGGTGGCCGAGATTACGGGTATCCCGGAGGCGGATA
>NZ_ASSD01000396.1 GCF_000520715.1 Paenibacillus zanthoxyli JH29 | reverse complement strand
CCAGCCGCGGCGGCAGCGGCGGCGGACAGACGGTGCTGAAAAGTACAAAAATTTCGGCATAAAATTAATAGCTTTGTCCTCTTCCTTGCGTTATGCTTGTGGCAATTAATCGAAGGAGTGGACGAAGCATGGAATTTACCAAAATGCACGGACTCGGCAATGACTTTATCGTCGTATTCGGCGAGAAGTCGCTGCCAGACAACGCGGCTGAGCTGGCCGTTAAATTATGCAATCGGTTCTTCGGCATCGGAGCAGACGGACTCGTATATATTCTGCCCTCAGAACGCGGGGACTACATGATGCGGATTATCAATTCCGACGGCTCTGAAGCGGAGCAGTGCGGCAACGCCATCCGTTGTGTCGCGAAATATGTGTACGACCACGGGTATGTAGAATCGGAACAAATCGTCATTGAAACGATCGGCGCAGGCGAACAGAAGGTTAAGCTGCAGGTGAAGAACGGTAAAGTCGAGACGGTAA
>NZ_ASSD01000395.1 GCF_000520715.1 Paenibacillus zanthoxyli JH29 | reverse complement strand
GCTGACAGTGAAGCAGGGCCGGCTGACGGCTGCGGAGGGAGACGGCGCGGATGCGCTGCTGTCGATGCTTGGCGAAGGAGACGGCCGTCTGCTCGGCGAGTTCGGAATCGGCACCAATGATAAAGCGCGGATCACCGGGGTTGTGCTGGAAGATGAGAAGGTGTACGGAACCATTCATGTCGCCTTTGGCAATAATCATACCTTTGGCGGCCAGGTGTCGGCAGGAGTGCATATTGATATCGTGGTGAAAGAGCCCGATGTCTATCTGGACGACCGTTTGGTCATTGCGGCAGGCAAGCTGGTCTGATTGGATGAACGCGCCGTATGAAGGAGGGGGACCACTGTGCTTGGAATCATCAGAGTAATCACGCTGCCGGATCAAAAGGACGCTGACTTGCACGGCGAGCTGATCCGGCGCAGATACGGGCTTGAAGTGACAAGCGCCTGTATTGAAGATCAGCCGGAAGGCGTCTTCGACGAGCGGACCGAGGAAATGGCTATTCCCAAGATCGTCCTGCTTGCCGGTGAACTGGAACGCAGAGGC
>NZ_ASSD01000394.1 GCF_000520715.1 Paenibacillus zanthoxyli JH29 | reverse complement strand
CAGCCGATGACGAATGAAGACGGGAGCATCTGGCTGAACTATAACGGCGAGATTTTTAATTTCCCGGAGCTGCGGCGTGAGCTGATCGGGCGAGGCCATACCTTTCGCACCAACTGCGATACGGAGGTTGTTGTTCACGCCTATGAGGAATACGGCCCGGACTGCGTGCTTAAATTTAACGGCAAGTTCTCCTTTGCGCTTTGGGACGAACGAAACCAAACACTGTTCATGGCAAGGGACCGGCTTGGAGTAAAGCCATTGTATTATACGATGGCCGGAGACAGTTTTATCTTCGCTTCCGAAATCAAGGCGATTCTATCCCATCCCTCGGTTAAGGCGGAGGTGCGGGAAGGCGCGGTTCCCGAGTACTTGTTCTGCACCGTTCTGCTCGAAGGGCAGACCATGTTCAACAATATTCACTCTCTGCCCCCGGGTTATACGCTCAGTGTACAGGGGACGAAGCTGACATCGGCCCGGTATTGGAATATGCAGGCGGATATAGGGGAGGAACGGTCGCTTGATGTCTGGAAGGATGAGACCCTATCGCTGTTAACCGACTCCGTATGGAAAAGACGCATGAGCGATATTCCGTTCGGCTCTCTGCTCAGCGGCGGGCTGGATTCAAGCCTGCTGACAGCACTCGCAGTAAGCGGCGGGACTGATTCCCGAATGCGTACGTTCTCGATGGAATACGGGGATAACCGGGGCGTGAGCGCCTCCAATTCCGACACAGCCTATGCGAGACTCATGGCGGAGCACCTTGGGACGGACCATAGGGAATTTATCTTCCGGACGGAAGATTACAGGGACATGATGGAGAAGGTCACATGGCATATGGAAAAGCCCGTTGAATTGACGACGCCGTCCTTGTATTTGCTGTATAGGGAAATTAAAAAAGAGGTGTCGGTCGTCATTTCGGGTGAAGGGGCCGACGAATTGTTCGGCGGATACTTCTTCTTTCTGAACGGCGATCCTTCCGGGCAGGTCTCCCAGTTCCCGTGGGCCCCCTATTACCGGGAAGTGTCCGGACTGCTTGACCAGGCGGTCGGGGAGCGGACCGGATTCCGGGACAAGGTGGAATCATCGCTCCAGGAATCGTTAAGACAGTTTCCGTCCCGGGACCCGCTCAACCGCATTTTATATTTATTCATGAAATATTATTTGCTTGAGATGCTGGAACGGCAGGACAAGACGAGCATGGCTTCGGGTGTGGAAGTTCGGGTGCCTTTTCTGGATTACCGTATCGTGGAGAGCGTGATAAACCTTCCGTCGCAATACAAAATGAAGGATGGCAGCGAAAAATGGTTTCTGAAAGAAATCGGCAAGTCCATTCTTCCCAGCGCCATAACGGGCCGGAAGAAGAAGCCTTTTCCCTTCCCGATTGATCCCAAATCCATTATCGCTCAGAGGCAGCAGGCCTCCGACCTGATCCGTTCCGGCAATTCCAAAATTTCAGCCTATTTCGATAAGAGAAAAACGATCGATTTTTTGAATAAAAGGGGCGATTACGCAGGACTGGACAATTTAGCCGTCTTCCGCACATCGCATGCCTTGATCGCTCTCGAATTATGGCATAAAACGTTTGGAGTGTGAAAGCAATGACTGTTAACGAAATGCAGCAGATTGTGGAAGAAACGGCGGCGAACTTTATCAAGACCTTTGTGGAGCCGGCGGCGGGGGAGATCGACGAGCAGGAGACGTTTCCGATGAGCAATATGAAAGAGATGGGAAGGCTCGGCCTGCTCGGAATACCTTTCCCCGAAGAGTACGAAGGATTGGACCAGAGCTTTGCCTCTTACATCTCCTTCGTCCGTCAGCTTGCCGGCGCTTGCGCGTCAACGGCAATGACTGTCGTGGCCCATACCTGCCTGACCGGCCATCCGATTCATGCCTTTGGGTCACCCTTGCAAAAGGCCGCACACCTCAGCCGGTTAGCTACGGGAGAGGCGATCGGCGCTTTTGCGCTGACCGAACCGGACAGCGGCTCGGATATGGCTTCCATGCGGACAAGGGCCGTGGAGCATGACGATCATTATGTGCTGAACGGGTCTAAGACCTTTATCACCAATGCGAATGTAGCGGATATTTATGTGGTGGCCGCGAGCACGGCGCCGGATAAAAAAATGCTCGGTCTTACCTTATTTATTGTGGAAAAAGGAATGGAAGGCGTCTCAACTTCCTCCAAGAAGGAACGCAAGCTCGGGATGAGGGGCGCCGATATGGGCGAACTCATCTTCGAGAATGTAATCATTCCGAAGGAAAATGTCATTGGCCGCAAAAATTTCGGCCTGGAAGTTCTGCATGCAACGCTGGCAAGCGCCCGCATCGGCATGGCTGCGATCGCTGTCGGTATTGCCGAGGAAGCGCAGCGGCATTGCCTGCAATATGTGAAGCAGCGGAAGCAGTTCGATCAGTACCTATACCAGTTTCAGACGATCAAAAATATGCTCGCGGATATGGAAGTGAACCTGAACGCGTCCCGGCTGCTGCTGGAAAGGGCCGTACACCTGAAGGACAGCGGCAAGCCCTTCGCCAAGGAAGCGTCGGAGGCCAAGCTGTTCGCTTCGGAAACCGCGACGCGGATCACTAAGGATGCTGTTCAGATTTTCGGGGGTTACGGCTATTCGCGTGAATTGCCTCTGGAACGGTTGTTTCGGGACGCCAAGCTGACGGAAATCGGTGACGGGACTTCGGAAATTCAGCGGCTAATCATTGCTGATGAGCTGATTAAGCGCAGAGCAAAGTCTTCATTTAATCCGGTAGGAGGGCAGAAGCTATGAGACAAGGCAAAAGAAAGTATCCAGCGATTGAGCAGAGGGAGGAACGGCGGGATTACCCGCTGTCCTATCAGCAGGAACGCATTCTGTATCTGGACCAGTTGACGCCGGATGGCGGCCTGTGGAACAAAGTATCGGCCAAGCGGCTGACGGGCCGGCTGAACGCGGAAGCGATGCGGGGGGCCGTGGAGGAACTGGCCGGTCGCCACGCCGCGCTTCGGACGAAGATTGAATTGGCCCAGCCCCCCGTTCAATTATTCGGTTCCTTCTCGCCGGAGCAGTTCAGGCTGGTCGATCTGTCCCAGGGGGACCTGGGCAGCCGGGAGCAGGCTTTGGCGGAATGGTTCTCCAAGGAATGCCGGGCGCCGATCGCCATCCGGGGAGGCGATCCGCTCTTTCAGGCGATTCTGGTACAGTACGGTACGGATGAGGCCCTCCTGGTCCTGAAACTGCATCATATCGTCTC
>NZ_ASSD01000393.1 GCF_000520715.1 Paenibacillus zanthoxyli JH29 | reverse complement strand
TGGCGGGAGCGGCGGCGTTGAATGGACGCGATCCGGATATCGCGGCCGGAATGACGGATATCGATATGGTCGTCGACAAGCCTGAGCTGGGCGTCCATAAGAGCAAGGGAGAGATTATCGCTTTGACCAGCGATCAGGCGCTGAAAGCGGGCTACGCCGACACCGTCAAGGATTCGCCGGAGGCAGCTGCGGCATGGATGGGTTATTCAACCGATGATATTTTCCGAGTGCAGCATACCGGTGCGGAAAAGCTGTCGCATTTTCTGACCCACCCCGCCGTCATGACCGTTCTGCTGTTTATCGGGATCGCCGGAGTGGTCATCGAGCTGCTTGTACCTGGATTCGGGATTCCGGGCATCCTGGGAACCCTGGCCTTCGTCCTGTATTTCTTCGGAAACTATGTGGCGGGATTTGCCGGTGCGGAGACTTGGCTGCTGTTCATCATTGGCCTCGTTCTGATGGTGCTTGAGCTGTTCGTTCCGAGCTTCGGCATTTTGGGGGTTCTGGGCTCTATCAGTCTGATTGCGGGCGTCGTAAGAGCCGCCTACAGCTTTACGCATGCGCTGTTCAGCTTGGGCATTGCTTTTGCTGCCGCCGTGGTGGTCATTATCATTGTTGCGGTAGCCTTCAGGGACCGGGGCATCTGGAATCGGTTTATTCTCAGCGAGAGTTTGAGCAAGGAGAAGGGTTTCATTCCCGCCCCCGAGAAGCTGGATCTCGTAGGCCAGAGAGGGGTAAGCATCACACCGCTTCGTCCGGCAGGCACGGCGCTAATCGCAGACGAACGTCTTGATGTGGTCACGGAAGGCGGATTCATCGGTGTGAATACTCCTATTTCCGTTGTCAAAGTGGAAGGCGGCAGAATTGTGGTGAAGGAAATTCGGGAATAAGGTAAACTCATGGAAGTGTTAGTGTGTAAATTCAATATTTATAGGCAGAAAGGGTAGATATAACAATGGAAGCATCCTTAATAACCATCCTGCTGATCGCCGTCGTCGTGATCATTGCTCTGAGCGTCTTTCTTAGCTTCTTT
Organism: Paenibacillus zanthoxyli JH29; assembly: GCF_000520715.1. Classification (GTDB taxonomy): domain Bacteria; phylum Bacillota; class Bacilli; order Paenibacillales; family Paenibacillaceae; genus Paenibacillus_AQ; species Paenibacillus_AQ zanthoxyli. The sequence continues at coordinate 1,068 of NZ_ASSD01000393.1, read as the reverse complement.
CCGGTTATGCTGTGGATTTCCGCTCTGGCGTCCGGTGTTAGAATCAGCATTATTACACTGGTCGCCATGCGGCTGCGCCGTGTAACGCCAAGCCGGATCGTTAATCCTTTGATAAAAGCAACCAAGGCGGGCCTGGGTCTTAACATCAACCAACTGGAAAGCCACTATCTGGCGGGGGGCAATGTCGATCGTGTCGTCAATGCGCTGATCGCCGCGCAGCGGGCCGATATTCCGCTGGAATTCACCCGGGCGGCTGCGATTGATCTGGCCGGACGCGATGTGCTGCAAGCGGTGCAGATGAGCGTTAACCCGCGCGTAATCGAGACGCCTACCGTGGCTGCCGTTGCCCGCGACGGGATCGAAGTCAAGGTCAAGGCACGCGTTACCGTTCGCGCCAATATCGACCGGCTTGTCGGCGGCGCCGGTGAGGAGACGATCATCGCCCGTGTCGGCGAGGGTATCGTAACGACGGTAGGTTCAAGTAATTCGCATAAGGATGTTCTGGAGAATCCGGACTCGATCTCCCGCACCGTGCTTCAGAAAGGGCTCGACGCCGGAACGGCGTTTGAAATTCTGTCCATCGACATTGCGGATGTGGATGTAGGCAAGAACATCGGCGCTTACCTGCAGACGGAACAGGCTGAAGCTGACAAGCGGATTGCCCAGGCGAAGGCCGAGGAACGGAGAGCAATGGCCGTTGCGCAGGAGCAGGAAATGAAGGCCCGCGTCGTCGAAATGAAAGCCTTGGTCGTCGAATCCGAATCCCAGGTGCCGCTGGCTATGGCCGAGGCGCTTCGCGGAGGTCAAATCGGCGTGATGGATTATATGAATCTGAAAAATATCGAAGCCGATACCCAGATGCGCGGTTCGCTCGGCAAGATGGGCGATCAGGATAACGACGGTTCCAAGAGCAGTAAATAATGAACACAACGAGTAGGGGAGATGAGACCCCATGAGCTGGATTTATGTGATTGCGGTTATTATTTTCGCGATTGTGTCCCAAGTAAACAAAGCGAACAAAAATAATAACAAAAACAAAAGATCCCCCCGAGGCGGAATGCCGCCATT
>NZ_ASSD01000392.1 GCF_000520715.1 Paenibacillus zanthoxyli JH29 | reverse complement strand
CGACCAACAGCGACGAGGTCGAACTCCCCGCGCTCCAGACGCTCGATCAGATTGTCTATGCCGGCAGCCTGCCCCCCCTTGCCTTCCTCGAACAGACTCATGACGTCGGAGTCCAGGCCGACCGAGCCGACGGTAATAGCAGGCTTGCCTGTCAGCTTCCGCGTCCAGCCCGCCAGATTAAGGTCTGATCCCTCGAACTCGGGCTCCCAGAATCGGCGCGTGGAGGCATGGAAGATATCTACGCCTGCCTCAGACAGCGGTGTGAGGAAGCGCTCCAGTTCCTCTGGATTCGCTGCCAGTTTAGCGCCGTAATTAACCGGCTTCCATTGGGAGAAGCGGAAGATAATCGGGAAGTCGGGGCCGACTGCGGCTCGCACCGCCTCGATAACCTCTACCGCGAATCGGGTGCGGCCAACGAGATCACCACCATACTTATCCGTACGCTTGTTGGTGACGTTCCAGAAGAACTGGTCAATGAGGTAGCCGTGCGCGCCATGTAGCTCTACCGCATCAAAGCCGATGCGCTTCGCGTCGGCAGCGGCTTGGGCATATGCCTGCACGAGACCGTGAATCTCCTCAACCGTCAACGGCTCTGATACCGGTTCGCCAGTCAGGCTGAGGCCAGACGGCCCGATCGGGTCGGCATTCGATTCCGGGAATTTTCCCCTCTCGCGGGCCATACCGGTATGCCAAATCTGCGGAGCGATTTTCCCGCCGGCTTCATGCACTTCGTGGACGACACGCGCCCATCCTTGCAGAGCTTCCTCCCCGTAAAAATGCGGCACACCGAGATCAGCAGCCGCAGCCGGATGGTTAATGACGGTTCCTTCAGTGATGATTAGGCCGACGCCGTTCTCCGCCCTCCGGCGGTAATATCCGGCCACGTCGGGACCTGGAGCGCCTGACGGCGAAAAGCCACGGGTCATTGGAGCCATGACAATACGATTTTCAAGCTTCAGCCGTCCGCCTTCAAAAGGCTTGAACAGAGCCTCTGCTGATTTGGATATGGTCATTTTATTCTCTCCTCCTGTAGGGTTGTCTGTTAATCTATAAATATAAATATATGGATTAACAAACAAAAATGCAAGCCCTTTGGTGAAAACATTTTGGGATTACTTCTTCTTGGCCTGCAGCCCGGCCGCAAATTCCTCCAAAAAGGCGGCGATCGCCTCCTCATTACGTCTATAATAAGTCCATTGGCCATAGCGGCGGGACTCCAGCAGTCCGGCCTTCTGCATAGAGGACAGGTACGAGGAGATGACCGACTGCGCCAGACCGGATTTTTCCTGAATGCTTCCCACGCAGACGCCGCCCGGGAACTCTTCTTTAATAACGTTCGGCAGATTCTCATTCATCTGTTCCGGCTCCCGCAGCCAGCAAAGGATATTGAGACGGGTTTCATTAGACAGCGTCTTCAACACCGCAAGTATTTCTTCGTTATTCATTCTTGACTCCCATTCTTAGTTGGTTTGTTCCCAGTATACCAAAAGTCCTGCTCATGAGAAAAATACAAAAAGAAAAACCCTTACAACATTTCGATATACCCTTCTGTTCCATGCACGCGAATTCGTTGCCCATCTTTTATCAGTTTGGTAGCATTCTCCACTCCGACAACGGCTGGTAAGCCATATTCACGTGCGATAACTGCTCCATGGGTCATCAGTCCGCCAACTTCGGTGACTAGACCTTTTATGGATACAAATAATGGTGTCCAGCCAGGGTCAGTAAAGGAGGTGACTAATATATCTCCATCTTCCAGATCGGCATTTTCCATGTTTAAAATGACACGCGCTCTTCCTTCTATCACTCCGGAAGAAACAGGTAAACCTACAATAGCATTAGCCGGCAATTTTTCTCGTTTGTACTCACCGGAGGGTGTTTCACCATCAGACGTGATAACACGCGGGGGAATTAGTTTTTCATAACATTTGTAATCCTCTTTTCGTTTGTTGATAATCCGGTAATCCAGTTTATTTGTGCGTACGACTTCGTGAAGTTCTTCAAAAGTGAGATAGTACATATCTTCTTTGTCATGGATAACGCCAGCTTGAACGAGTTGTTCGGCTTCTTTCAGTAAAGCCTGCTTATAAACGAAGTAGCGGCTTACTATGCCGTATTTTGGATATTCCCGGTAGCCGATGAAATTCCGGATAAGGTCGATCATTCGTTTGGTTTCTTTGGCTTTTTGTTCACCATCCGGTAATTGCTTCAATCGATCTATTAACTCTTGTTCTTTTTCCAAAGCAACGCGCCGCCCTTGCTCAAATTTTCGATTGCCGGCATTAGGCTCAAAGTTCTTGATGTTACCAAGAATCATGGGGACAAGTGTAATTGGTTTTTCACTCCAACGAGTTTTCGTAATATCGATTTCTCCGGTACATCGCATTCCGTATTTGCTGAGATAATCATAGATAGCGTCTTGGGTTTCCCTTCCTCCATCAAACTTAACCAGTTCATCCAGAAAGTTATCTTCTTTTGCATGCTGCAAATAATCAATCACTTCTGGATAAGGGCGAATCACATCCGCGACACCCAGTAGCGCCAGACCCATTTCCGAAGTAATATTGTCCGGTACAGATTGAGAAAGAGTATCTGCTGCGTTTTTTTCGCCTAACCACTCGTTCATGTTTTCATTGATCCATGATGTAGCATTTATAGCAGCCATAAACACAGCCGAACTTTGTGGGTCAAATAAGATCTTCTTTAACTCTAGGATATCTTCCAGAATAAAATCAAACAAATCCGATCCCGATTTCGCTAGGATGTTTTGTTTTAACTCTTCTATCGATGTTTGACTACGCTTAATCAAATCAGAAACGATTGTCGGATCGTTCTCGAATTGTGCCCTAGAATCCGTAGACGGCACACTTTTATTGCTTTTACCGGAACTCTGTTCTTGCTTATCATTTGGTAAAGATTTTATGAAATCTCCTCGCTCTATTATGGTCGTAAGTGCGTCTTTCATGAGCGGATCGTGATGTCCCATGGCATCTAATAACATTTTTCTGCTGTCAGGTGAAGCCAGCATATGTGTGACATCAACAAACAGCCTTCCGCCGGCTTTACGCATAGGTGCAGGAGTAATTAACAGGTGAAAAGACAATCCCAATGGCTTCATGGCATCAGTCATCATTTGTTGATGACCAACAGATAGATAGACGTGATTTTCTTGATCATTCGCTTCAGGGATCGGGTATAAAGTAGTGATTGGCCGACTCTGGACAATATAAAATGTATCATCAGCCAAACACCATTCGATATCTTGTGGGCAACCAAAATAAGCTTCGATCTGTCTTCCGATACGTGCCAGCCCTAAAATTTGTTGTTCCGTAAGTGTTTGAGACATCTGCTGATCAGGATCGATCTGCTTTGTCTCGGTTCCGCCTTCTTTCCGTCCATAAATAGCCAATTTTTTGGTTGCGATCCTCTTCTCGACGATCTCCTCTTCCCGCACTTTATAACAATCGGCAGATACCAAGCCGGAGACCAGAGCTTCTCCAAGTCCAAAACTGGCATCGATGGATAGCAACTTTCGGTTAGAAGTAATGGGATCAGCGGTAAATAAAATCCCTGAAGCCTGCGGGAAAACCATCCTTTGAACGATAACGGATAAATAAACTTGCCTGTGGTCAAATCCATTTTGCATACGGTAGATGACCGCGCGATCCGTAAATAGGGAAGCCCAACATTTGCTGATATACTGCAAGATTGCATTGAAGCCGATGATATTTAAATAGGTGTCTTGTTGACCGGCAAAAGAGGCATGCGGCAAATCTTCAGCAGTCGCACTAGAACGCACTGCATAAGCATGTTCCTCGCCAAACTGGGAGAGATAGTGAGCAACTGCTTTCACAACATCGGAAGGAATTTCAACTTCCATAATGGTTTGTCGAATCTTCCTGCTGATTTCACCAATTTGATCTCGATCTTCTACGGTTAGCACGGTTAGTTGATCCAACAAAGCATGATACGTTTCGTTTTGTTCGATGGCTTTTTGATACCCCACTGTTGTAACACAAAATCCTCCGGGTACCTGTATCCCTTCAATTTTTGATAACTCCCCCAAATTTAACCCTTTTCCGCCAACGAGTGAAAGCTGCGTGTTGCCCATTTCCTGAAAACCGAGAACCAAAGAACTCATTCAGCATCTCTCCTAACCATTAAGTTGAGAAAAATCATTTGACAAGAGTTTACCGGCATGGTACAATTAAAATGTAAGATAGACTAATTATGCCCATTGTCTTTAAGAGTCGCGATTTGATTATATCATCGTGTCTGTTTATATGCAATATAAAAGAACCTGATAAAACTATCCAGGTTCTTTTTTGATTTCTCGCTATCATTAGTATCCAGGTGATCGAAAATGACCAGGAGACAGCCCTTCGCTCTTCCTAAATTTTAAATTTCTCCATCAATTCCTGCAGCTCTCGTGCGCTCTTCGTATTCTCGTCCGCCATATCGGCTTCCTTATACGTCTTCTCCACGATATCGGAGGTCTTCTCGGCTATGTCTTGAACACCCGCGGCACTTTCCGAAATCGTCGCGGCGACCTCGTTAATTGCAATCGTTATTGCAGATACTGTCTCGCTCAAATGACTGGCGGAATTCTCAAAATCATGCATCAGATTGCTTACCAGCTCGGCATCCTGCTTGTACTGCTCACCTACCTCTTTCAGCTTATCGTAGTCGCTCAGCACCGTCCCGTCGATGAAGGACAGCAGATCCTCCGAACTGTCCTTCAATTGACCGACGGAAGTATGGACTCCTTTCACGATATCCTGAATGCCCGACGCGGTCTCCGACGACTTCTCCGCCAGCTTGCGGATTTCCCCGGCCACAACGGCAAAGCCTCTTCCCGCTTCTCCAGCCCGGGCCGCTTCAATCGCCGCATTAAGCGCGAGCAGATTCGTCTGGCTCGTTATATCCATAATCGTCTTCGCCAGTTCGTTGATCTGAGTAATTGTGCTGGACTCCTCAATCGCCTTCTCCATCTTAACGCGAACGGAATCGTAAATCCCCTTGGCATATACTGTGGACTCGTTCATACCCTGCCTCAGGGCCAAGGCACGGTCATTAATGTCGGCAGAAACTCTGCCGCCTTCCTTGGCCCTTTGAGCCATTTCGCTGACATTACTGTCTATCTCATGAATCGCGGCAGTCATCTCCTCTGAGGATGCAGCGGTTTCTTCCATACCTGCGGACAGTTGCTGTGTTGTCGCTCCGTTGTCATGGGCGTTCTCTCTGACTTCAACGGCCAACCGTTCGAGCATCTCCGCACTGTTCAGGACTTGGCTGGAGATGTTCATCATACTGCCAGCCATATCCCGCAGCACGCTGCGTGTCCGGATCGTCGCTTTGGCGATGGTGCCGGTCTCGTCTTTATTTTTCAATAGATATTCGTATGTGTCGTCGTGTCTCAGGTCCAATTCGGCCGTCTTATTAATGAGTTCGGTAAGCTTGGTTATTGGAACAGCTATTTTCCGGGAGGTGAACAGACCGATCATCAGGGTAAGCACCAGACTGATAAGACCGAGCAGCACGATGAAGGTCGTCATTTCATTGACCGGCTGCATGACCTCGCCGACATCTCCTGTCAGCACCAGTGTCCATTTGGTCTTTGGCAGTACGGTATAGGCCGCCTTCTTGGCCTGGCCATTGAAATCATAATCAATGATGGCATCGGCCGGCTGTTCCCCTTTCTGCACGCGGGATACTACCGCTTTAACCGCTTCGTTCTCCACTGGTTTACCGATCTTTTCCTTAGTCGGGTGAAAGAGCATCATCCCATGGTCATCAACCAAGTATGCATAGCTTGATTTGCTGTTCATCACTTTCGCGTCGCCCAAATAGGTCGTCAGGCTGTCCGCATAGACGGCGGATACCGCAAATCCTACCATCACTCCATTAGCTTTAATCGGGTTGACAAATGCGAGGACATACGCGCCGGTCGCCTTGGACTTCAGCGTCTCGCTAATCACGGGCTCTCCAGTCGCGAGCACCTTCTTCGCGTAGGCCCGGTCGGCGAAGCTTTTGCCCAGCAATGAAGGATTACTGTCGGCAATGGCGGTGCCGTTCATGTCGGCGATTAGCAAGTGCTCAAGGTTGCCCGCATCCTTAACTACACCCTGCAGCCTGGTATTAATGGAGTCTCGAAGACCGTTATCGGCCGTTCCGCTTTGCGCCTGAACAAGCAGCTGGGCTATGTCATGTTCACCGGCAATCAGGGCCAGATTACTTTGCTCTTTCTCGATCATGGCGGCAATCGTATCCGACTTGCTCAAATTCAGATGCAGCATCGATGCATTGGTCATGGATGCCAAAGTACTGGATGATTTGGAGTAGCTGAAAATTCCCATTACGATGGTGGAGAACAAGCTGACAGCGAGAATCATCAGAGAAAGCTTTGTACGGATTTTCATTTTTTACACCCTTTCGGCACATTCGGTACTTATGTCGGTAACCGCCGCCCTTAGAACAGAGATTACTACTGCTCTTATCGGTATTTATTTCGAAAATGAACAGAGTTTTCGACAAATTCCGCAAATTTAACCGATAAATTTTATTATTCAAGCTCGAATCAATTAATCAAGACATAAAACAGCAAAAATCCGCCGAGACGAAGATGATTTCGCCTGGCGGATTTTTTATTTATTCACGCGCTTACAGAGCTTAATTTTTATTCACATTTTGGTAGCTGGCTGTTCCCCCAAACACGTTGAGTCCGAAATGACCGCTGGTGAACGTGGGGTCGTTAACATCAATGATCGGTGTTGAAGCGCCGTCGAGGTACACCTTAATATTCGTCCCGGAGGTCACGATTTTAACATGGTAGGACGTACCGGAAATAATCGTCGCCGGAATGTTGGCAAGCATCTGACTGGAGGAGAAGCCGCCATTCAGCTTGTAGAACAGCCGCAGCGCCTTGATATTAGGATCGATGTTAAAATAATAACCGCTTGAGCCGTCGGCATTGGCCCGGAAAATCATCGAACCCGCGCCTCCGGCCCGGTCCAGCTTCACATCCGCTTCGTAAGTAAAGTCAGTGCCGGTTACGCCTGACATGTAATTGCTGTCTTTATCGAACGTGCCGGAGACGCCGTCTCCCGTGACCCTCCAGGAATCTACGGGCAGACTGTTCCAGCCAGTCAAATTTGTCGTAAAAGAGCCCACCTCGACGACCGTCGACGAGGCAATTCCGCCTGTCTGCGTCGTGGCAGTGATGACGGCTCTGCCCTGCGCCACCGCCGTGATGTCCACACTGGCCGAATCAGCCTGGGCTACCGACGCCACCGCCGGATTGCTGGAGCTCCACACGAGCGTTTTATCGGTTGCCGAGCGCGGAAGCACATCCGCATACAGCCGGTAGACGGAACCTGCCGCCAGTTGAACGCGGGTCTGGTCCATAACGACCTTCTGCGGCGTTGAGCCGGAGGCGGGTTCGGACCGCCAGACATTGCCGAGCGGATAAGCGTTCAGCGAGACAATTTTCACATCGCCGCCGGTGGTATAGAAGCTCAGACCGTTACGGGCCGACCCGGGAAAAATCATATCCGAGAAGACCGCTTTGCCATCGTTGCCGAATGCCTCGACGGAGGATTGATCGACGTAAATGCGTATCTTGACTCTGCCGTTCTCAAGCGGGAGCACCGTACTCTGCACCGGATGGAAGTTGGCCGTGAATCCGCTCGCACCTGCGGATGAGCGATCCACGAACATTTCCGATGAACCCGTCTTATAGCCCACCACCGTCTTCTGTCCTCCGCCTTCCCGCAGATTGAAGCCGAATTCGGTTGCCGTACTGCCGGTTGGCAGCTCCAGCACCGCGTCGATTTCATAGGCCGTGCCCGTGACCGTCGCAAGCGGATTGGCGCTCGCCGGCGTCACAGTGACATTGTTAATCGAGGTGACCGCGCCCCGGAGCGCATCCATTTCGGTGACAGGCGTCTCCGTCAGCCGGATGCCGGCCCCGGCAATGTCGGTCAGTTTCAGCTCCCGCGGTATGGACATCTGCCCGTTCCACGGGGAGGTTGGGAAGCTGAAAGGATAATCCCAGTTCGACATCCAGCCGATGGAAATCCGGCGCCCGTCGGCCGCAGGGATTCCGTCGAACGTCATCGCCGCATACATATCCTTCCCCTGCTCCGTCCGCAGCACGGTTGCCGCCGGATTGTCGCTGGTAAAGGTCATGCCGTCAAAGCTGCCGACGAAATACTCCGACGCCGAACCCTGCGTAGCCGGGACTGCCCCGGTGCTCAGAACCAGCACCCATTTCTTGTTCGCTGAGTTGCCGTCAACGGGCAGCTGGAACAGGTCAGGGCATTCCATGATGCCTCCATGCAGATAAGCGCCATACCCGAACGTGCTGGCATACGTCCAGTTTAGAAGATTGGTCGATGTATAGAAGCGGACATTGTCGTTTCCCGACACAACCATTACCCACTTCGAGTGATCGGCATCCCAGACAACCTTCGGATCGCGGAAATCCCAATTCCCGTTGCTCCCTCCGGGATTTTCCACCACGGGATTGTTCGCGTAATCCGTCCAAGTGCGTCCTTTATCGCTGCTGTACGCGATGTGTATCTTTTGGCTGCCATTAGGCTTTTCCGGGTTAAATGAGGTGTAATAAGCGATTATGCCGGAGCCGCCGGGGAACAGACCGGAGACATTATTCAAATCCACCACAGCCCCGCCCGACCATGCATCGCCGGCATCATTTCTTGGAATGGCGAGCGGCAGACGCTTCCAGTGGGCCAAATCAGTGCTCACCACATGAGCCCACTCCCCGTCCTGCTGATGAAACATATGATATTCTCCTTGGTAGTAGACCAAGCCGTTCGGGTCGCTCGACCGGTTTCTTGGTTCTGTAAAATGGTACTGCGGCCGGTACGTTTCGTTGTAATATTGGCTTAAATCCGCAGCATACACATTTTGAAAATAAGCCGTGCCATTGAATGCATTCAGCCCGATGACGCCGGACGTATAGGCCGAATCGGTCGCGGAAATAACCGGCGTCACCCCGCCGTCCACATAGACTTTGATGCTGGAACCGCTTGCAATAATTTCCACATGATAGACCCGCCCGGTATCAATGCTCATGTTGGCCGTGGCAATCGTGCTTCCCCCGCTGCGGTTGAACAGACGGACACGGTCCAGATTCGGGTCGATGTTCAGCACATATCCCCCGCTTGACGCGGACGAGGCGCGGAACACAAGGCCCGCTGTGCCGTGCGATGTTCCGTTATCTACCGAAAGATCGCCCTCCAGTACAAAGTTGGACATGCCCTCCGCCGCTATATTATAGGTATCCGAGCTTCCCGAACTTGTCCCCTTGAACCCGCCCAGCTGCGGAACCCAACTGCCGCCGCCTGAAACCGTCCAGCCCTCCAGATTCGTCTTCAGGGTGCTGATCAGAATATTTTGAAATACCGCCGAACCGTTGTATACCCCTATTCCAGCAAATCCCTGCATATAAGAAGCGTCCGTGACCGTGAGCAGCGGATTATATCCGGTGGGATTCAAAAAATCATACTGCCAGTATATTTTGATTGAGGAACCCTGCGCCTTGATCCGAACATGATAGACTTTGCCGGTATCCACCTGCGTATCTGCCTGCGCCAGCGTGACATTTCCATCTGTCTTGTAAAGCCTTAAGCGGTCCAGGTTCGGATCGATTTGCAGTCCGTAAGCCTGCGTCCCGTCCGCATTCGAACGAAACAGCAGCGTTCCAAGGGCGTACGGATCGGTGATCAGCACATCCGATTCATAATTGAAATCATCCGAGCTTGTGGAAGAGAGGGCCGCAATGTTCTGATTGGAAGCAGCCGTACCCTTCCAGCCCTGCGAAGTCAGATTCCATGTACCCGAGGTGTTCCAGCCCGTCATATTCGTATTGAGCACGTTAACGTAGACGTTCTGAAAATAGGCGGTACCGTTATATACATGAAAGCCGGTAAGCCCCGAGCTGTATTTGGTATCGCTTACATTAAATGCCTGCACATTATCTGCATATACCTTCAGCGAGCTCCCGTCAGCCGCGATCTTCAGATGATAGGATGTGCCGGCGCTCATCGTCTTGGAAAAAGGCGTATCCAAGTCGGTTCCCGTAGCATAATCGAACAGCCGAATGCGGTCGAGGTTCGGGTCCAGGCTGAGCACATAGCCTTTTGAACCGTCCGCGCTCGCCCGAAAGACCAGCGAGGCCACGCCATGCGGTGAAGAAGCATCCACTTTCACGTCAGCTTCGTATACGAAGTTCGCTCCCACCGACGTCGTCGACATATTAAAGGAGTTGTCTGAGCCCGGACTGACCCCGCGCAGACCGTTCGCCCCATCCTGCGTCCACGTTCCCGACACAGGCAAATAGCCGGGCGTATTGCCCGCCCATCCCGCCGCTAGTGCTGACCCTGGAGACCACAAAACCGACACCCCCAATGCAAGCGCTAACAAAAATGCTGTTAATTTAAATCTTGATCTTTTCATATATTCGCTCCCTTAATATCAAATGAGCAAGACCGGACGTTCGCCGCCTCGGCCTTGCATTGTTACCTTCTTATAAATTTGGACGGCATGTCTTTCATATGCAGCCGCCAGAGCGTGCGAGTAACGATGGATTACTCTGTGACCGGCGCTCCCTTAACCAGTTCCTCAATCTCCTCGTGAGCGGCGAGTGAAGCGATGGCTCCAAGGCGCGTCGTCGCCAGAGCGCCCCCCGCATTCGCATAGGCCAATGCCTTCCGCAGCTCCCCGTCGCTCCACTCCCAGGCTGGCCGGCCGTTCTCCAGCATCGTGCCGATGAACGCGCCCATGAAGCCGTCTCCGGCTGCGGTCGTATCCACCGCGACAACCGGATAGGAGGCTGCTCTGCCCCCGGTCTTCCGTGTCCGGTAATAGGAACCTTCCGCACCGAGCGTCACAAGCAGAAGCTTCACCGGGAACCGCTCCAGCAGTTCCTCCGCCCCGTCCTCCAGCTCGCTCTTTCCGGTGAGAAAGACAAGCTCCTCCTCCGATACCTTGACGACATCCGCCTCCTCAAGACCTTCCTCCATCGCCTGCTTGGCATGAAGGTTATCTTGCCACAGCGCCGGGCGCCAATTCGGGTCAAACGTGATCCAGGCGCCCCGTGCTTTAGCCTCCCTGACAGCGGACAATGTGGCGCTGCGGGACGGCTCGGAGGTCATGGAAACCGAGCCGAAATGGAACACCTTGGCGCTTCCGAGAAGCGAAGGGTCGATTTCATCAAAGGCAAGACCTTCGTCCGCTCCAGGCTGCCGGCAGAAGTGAAACGACCGCTCCCCGCCTTCGCCCAGATGGACGAAAGCCATCGTCGTATGAGCTTGGTCCGTGAACACGAGGGCCTGGTCATCGATGCCTTCCCGCTTCAGCGTTTCCTGCAGAAAATGTCCGAAAGGATCATTGCCCACCTTGCCGATAAACGCCGTTCTCTTCCCCAGCCGGGCAAGCGCGGCCAGCACATTCACCGGCGCTCCTCCCGCATTGCGCTCGAACAGCGGATTACCCGCCGGAGAGATGCCTCCAGGTGTGAAATCGATCAAAAATTCGCCAATCGCTACCGCATCATAAGCCATCATCTAACGCTCCTGTCTATAGTTAATTTATGGGCTTCTTTAGCCCTTCACACCCGACATCGTAATGCCCTGGATGTAATAACGTTGAAGGAACAAGAAAATAATCAGAATTGGCACGGTGGAGATTGTGCTCGCCGCCAGAATCTTCGACCAGTCCGTTCCCTCTGCCGACGAGAATGCGGCTATAGCGACCTGAATCATCTGCTTCTTGTCGTCATTGATGACGATCAGCGGCCACAAATAGGAATCCCAGTTGCCGAGGAACGTCATCAGTCCCAGCGTGATCAAAGGCGGTACAGTCGCGGGCAGAACAATTCGGAGAAAGGTGCGCGGCATGGACGCGCCATCGATTTTTGCCGCCTCCAGAATTTCGTCCGGAATCTCCGCGAAGAACTGACGCAGCAGGAAAATGCCAAATACGGACAGCATCGAAGGAATAATTAACGCTTTGTAAGAATCAAGCCAGCCGAAGTTATGCATGAGCAAATAGTTAGGTACAAGCGTTACTTCTCCGGGAATGATCATGGCCGACATGAACAGGGCGAACACTACCGCCTTGCCCCGGAAACGCAGCTTGGCAAAAGCGAAAGCAGACATGGCATTGATCAGCAGCACCATCGCCGTAACGATGGAAGCAACGAACAGCGTATTTCCGATGTAAGTTAGGAACGGATTGCGTTCATTGAAAATGACGTCTTTAAAGTTCTGCAGTGTAGGATGCACCGGCACGAACAAATGGATATTAAAGCTGTTCGAGTATTTGAACAATTCCTCATAGGGACGGGACGCCCCCGATATCATCCAGAAGATCGGAATGATCGACACAATGGCAAGGATGATCATTATGGTATATTTAAAGAAGCTTGCAATACGGCTCATCTCTTTCCCTCCTAGTAATCCTGATTCCGGAACAGTCTCATTTGCACCAGCGAAATAACGAGTACGATCGCGAACAGAATGAACGCCGCCGCCGTTCCGTATCCCATTTGCATTTGCTTGAATGCCATTTGATAAATATAGAAGACTGCGGTTTCAGTCGCTCCGTTCGGCCCGCCGTTGGTAAGAACGAATACCAGACCGGAAATCTTGATCGCATCAATGGTCGTAATGATGACTACGAAAGCCGTGGTGCGGTTAAGCAGCGGAAGCGTGATCCGGAAGAACTGCTGAAGTTTGCTTGCGCCGTCAACTCTGGCCGCTTCATATAAATCCGTGGGAATATTATTCAGGCCCGCCAGGAAGATGATCATGAAGAACCCGACGGCCTTCCACATGCCAAGCATGATGACACCGTTCATCGCCGTATCCGGATTGGACAGGAAATTCGTCGTCGGCAGATGCAAAAGCTCCAGGAAATTGTTCAGTAGGCCGTATTCCTTGTTGTAGATCAGCTTAAAGACCGTCGCGGCTACCGCCGTCGAGACAACTACCGGGATAAAGTAAATCGTTCGGAACAGGCCGGTTGCGGCCACCTTTTTCTGGATCAGCAGCGCCATCCCAAGCGAAATACAGGTCTGAATCGGGATGACAATCACTGCAAAATAGAATGAATGCCTAAGGCTGGCGAGGAATGATTGATCCGTCATCAGCGTTCGGTAATTGTCCAGACCGACAAAGGTTCGGGTGCCGCCGACCAGATTATAATTTTGAAAGCTGATAATGAACGCCTGCAGCATAGGGTAGAATACAAAGATCATCAGCAGAGCGAACGAAGGAAGCACGAACCACCATGCTGTCATCTCTTCGCCGTTCCAAAAGGAATTCCGGCGTTTCTTCGGTAAAGGTTTTGCCGCAGGTTTGGCGGCTGTTGTGGTACTTGCCATAGGTTACCTCATCTCCAATCCTTCCGCCGCTTCGGGTTCGCTGCCCCGCGAAGGGCAGGGAAGTATCCCCAGGCGGCGGATTCTTTTTATTAATGGCTACGGCTTGTAAACGAACGCGCTGAGCACGGTATAGACTTTGCCGTCCGGAGTCCGCGCCTTGATTTCGGCCTGGCCCTCCTTGATTCCCTTGATGACTGCCGTCGTTCCTCCGTCGCTCACAACCTTTGCGACCGTCCCGTCGGACGATTCCCAGACCAGCTTCTGCGGCGCGGTATACGGCAGCACCGACGCGATTGCCTGCACACTGCCGCCGGCCGGAACATCCAGGCTGCTCTTGTTCAGCACCACCCTCAGCG
>NZ_ASSD01000391.1 GCF_000520715.1 Paenibacillus zanthoxyli JH29 | reverse complement strand
TTCAGATTCCAGAAACTTGATAATCAACAGGCCTGTTCAGGCAGGTCTCTGTGAACTCAAACTGGAACAAGGATGCGTAAACCGCAAAGGGACTCGGCAGAATCGGCATGTTAACGAGCAGAGCTGCGGCATACCAAACCGCATTGATCCCTGAGAATACAAGCAATAGCCGTAAAATATAATGATAGCGCGTTGTTTTTACCATTTCTCCTGCATTACCTTTCTGATCAGCTTACTCTGCTCGAAGAACTCCGTACTGCTTCGTTTATCTTCATGCTTTAGTAAAAAAACGGGATTGTCGATAAGATCAAGCTCCCGGCCGCCAGGCGCCATCACGGCAATTCTCTCCCCCAGCAGGATCGCTTCCTCCACATCATGAGTTACAAATAAAGCCGTAACCGGATGCGTTCGCCAGTTCTCAAGAAACAGACGCTGCAGCGTCTCGCGGGTCATCGCATCGAGCGCGGAGAACGGCTCGTCCAACAGCATGATTTCCGGATACAGCGCGAACGCCCTGGCAACTGCGACCCGCTGCTGCTGTCCTCCGCTGAGCGAGAGAGGATACCGTCCGGCCAAATCGGCGATGCCCATGGCTTCCAGCCAGCGGCGGATTCGGTCCTCCCGCTCTTCCTTCCGCTCTCTTCCGGGAAGGGTGACCGCAAGTATCGTGCGGAGATTGGCTGTCACGGTCTTCCAGGGCAGCAGACCGTAGGTTTGCGGCACAAGCCCGATAAGGGTATCCCGGCCATGCGCGGGCTGTCCATTATATGTAATGTCTCCCGTATACCGGGGAAGCAGACCGGCAATGGCCCGGAGAAGCGTCGACTTGCCGCAGCCCGACGGACCGATCAGTGTGTAGATGCCATGCTCCGGTATATGCAGCGAGGCCGGCCCAAAGGCCGGCGTTCCTGCTTTGTAGCTTATGGTCAGCCCGTTAATGCGCAGTCCGTCTTTATTCCTTAAACTGGACATTTGAGATCACATCCTCCGGAGACAGGTCCTTGGTCAGGAGTCCCTTCTCCTTCGCCCAGGCAAAAGCTGCCGCGACCTGCTCCTTATCCGCTTGGGACGCCGGAACGTAATCGGGCACCTGGATTTGGCTCTTCAGCGTCTCGGGGTAACCCACCGCTTCAATAATCGTGTCAACGTATTCGCTCTGGTCATGGGATTTCATATAAGCTACCGCGTCGTCATAGGCTGCGTACATCGCATGTATAGCCTTCGGCTTGGCGTCGATCGAAGGCAGCATGCCCAAAGAAAACGAAGGGGTCTCTCCCGCCGTTCCCGTATTTTCCGCGCTCGGCGTGTTTTTTCCATTGGAAGAACCGCAGCCTGCGGCCAACGCAGCGAGCAGTGTTGTTAATAGCAGCAGCAATACTTTGTTCATCGTTCCGTTCTTCTTCATGAATCTGGCAATCCTCCGTATCGTTGATATAGGCGCTTCCGCGTACCGGCACCAAGCGTAACTTCATAAATAATGGATGCATACTACTTATGTATCGCAGCGGGAAGACGCAAATAATGCAATTTTACAACTGCTGCCTCATTTTGTATACTCCTTGGCTTTAATAGCTCACCTCCACGCAACAAAAAACCTCCCCCGGCCATTCGGCCAAAGAAGGCTTAACGCATAATCGCAGGCCCCGTCTATATTTTCAGCTCCCCAAGCTTGATCAGCTCGACAACCGCTTGCGAACGGCCTTTTACATTCAATTTTTGCATAACGTTGGAGATGTGGTTGCGAACCGTCTTCTCGCTGATAAATAATAAGCCGGCGATATCGCGCGTCGTTTTATCCTGAACAAGAAGTTCGAATACTTCACGTTCACGATGCGTTAACAAGAATTTGCTGTGATGTTCGTTCCCCTTCATGGTGGTGTCACCCCTCCTTGCCCGGGATTGTTTGGTCTAACAAGGTAAAGGGATACAGTCAAATTTATAGTATGTATTGTGAATGTTTATGGTGCCGCATGCAGGTCTAAAATGGGCTCCAATAAACAGTATTTCTGCAGCAGCCTGTTCTTTAAATACAAAACAACCACCTAGTTAAAGCGTCTGCCCAAATCAGGTGGTTTAAAGTGTACTAAAATTTTATTTTTTCAGCTCGATCTGACCCTGCTCAGTTCCCCAGAACCCCGTTTGAACGTTTAAGACAAAATCATTCAAATTTTCCGGTATCTCAAAAACTACGTTGCCTGTTTGTGATAATCCCGGGTTAATCCCATCATACATAAAGAATTTATCAGATGTTGAGATTAATGTTGAAGGAGTATATTTAATCTCTCCCTTCATCAGTTGGAAGTACGACGAGTCCGTTGTGATCATTTCGTTCCCCGTGTTCTTTACAGTTACATTGACAATAAGAAATACGCTTCCTTCCGATTCGGGTGAGTAAGATAGGAATTGCCCGTCTTCTATCTTTTTCGCAGTGGACATTTTATTCACCTTAAAAACAACATCTCCCACTTTCAATTCCTCACCGATGCTAGCCAGTTTTTTCTCTTCTTTTGCCGTATTCTCTGCTTTCTCTTTTGTTGAATCTGTAGCAACGGCAGAAGGATTAGTTGTGGAGGTTGCCGTTTTTTTGTCCTCTTTTGGAGAAAACATAGTAATAATAACACCTAAAACAATCAACGCGATAAAACCTAAACAACCAATCTTGAAAATCTTCTTCAAATGAAAGTCCCCCCTGGTAGGTAATTTGACCTAATAAATGTACAACCATAATATCGGCATAAATAGTAATTTTTTTATAGAAAAAGAGGAATTTATGATACGGCTCACCCGAATCACCCTCTGAAAATGGAATGGCCGAAGCGTCGTACCCGCACAAACGATAGTGAGAAGCCGATCTACCGGGAACCGTATGAGAGCTATGTAAAATTAACCCTCATCTCAAATGCTGAGAAGAGGGTTTGCCTGTGCAACAATCAGTCCGCATCAATAAGCTGCTCCATAAGATAGGCGACCTTGAAGCGCAGATTGTCGCTGGTGTTTCTGATTTTGCGGCCGGTGAGCTGCTCGCATTTCTCCAGCCGGTAAACGACGGTATTGCGATGCACGAATAATTGCTTGGCTGTCTCGGCAATCTGGCAGTTGTTGTCGTGATAAGCAATTAGCGTCCGCATCAGCTCCCGCCGCTCTTTTTCATCCAGCCGGTTCAGTTCTTTAAAGGTATCATTATAATATTTCTTCAGTTCCTCAACCGGCAGCATCCGCAGCAGGTCGGTCAGCTTCTTCACATGGTAGAACTGGATAAAACGGCGCTTCTTGCTGTTATGTGCGGTCTCCCAAGCTTCAACCGCCTCCTTGTAGGTGACAGGAATATCCGTCAGCCGGTCGATCGGATTGCCGACTCCGAACGATACGGAAATGTTCTCCTTATGATAAAGATTGTCGCTGATTTCGGTCAATTGTTCCCGCAGCATCCGTTCCGCATGGACAGGAGCCGTCCTGCTCCCGGAAAGCGAAAGAATGAGCACGAACTGGTCTTTGTTGTTGAACAGCACAAACGAATGGCCCCGCGACTGAAAAGCATCCTTCAACACTTCGTACAGCTCTTCTCGCCTGGACAATTGCTGCTCCTCGGAAGGAGGCAGAGCAAACTCCCTTCTGCCCAGTTCATCATCTTGCCTGATGACAATGCAGAGCGAGGGTGAATTCTCGGACAATCCGTACCGTTTGCCGCGGTGAATCAATTCCTGCTCGGAAGTCATGAACCCGTTTACGATATCCGTGAACAGATCATTCTTATAGCGTCTGGACCGTTCCTTCACCGCCTGCTTCTTGAGCAGTTCGAAGCTGATGACGTTGGCGGCCTGTTCCATAATCATGACCGGAAGCTGTTGAAGCTCGACCGATTGCTGCAGAGTCAGCAGGAAGCCCTGCGGCTGGTACGTCATAATCGGATGCGCGACGATATAATTTAACGCGCCGGGGGCGGCATCTCCCAAGCAGCATACAGAGGTGCGCTCTTCATTCGGAAGCTGACCTGCTAACTCGCGGATCTGCGGCAGCAAGTCCTGATAGGCCTGCTCCTGGAAATGCGAAGACGCCGAGATCAGATTCAACCTTTGATCCAGTAGGACGACGGGGCTGTCCAGCAGCCCCGCTAAATCGCGCACAATTTCCGGAATGCCCTGCCCCTTTAGAATCAGGCTGGAAAATTGGCGATGGCTTTGGAGCGCATTACGAAGTGTATCGGTATGCTTGTCCAGAATCGCATCAATGGCCTGGTTAATTAGATCGCCGAGCGAAACGTTGAGCGGCAGCTCAATAAGCGGGAAACCGACCTCATTGGCGACGGCGATTGCCTCCTGGGGGATTGCGGCCCAGAAACGCTTTTTAATACCGAGCCCGACACAGCCGGCCGCCGATAATTCGGGGATAAGCGCCACAAGCTCCTCGGGGCGATCCTTTAACGCATAAGCCGTTGTGATTAACAGTTCTTCAGGTTTTACAAAATCAATAATATCCGGCGCATCCATCATATTGACGGAACGGACAGTCCGCCCCAGTCCCTGAAACCCGCATATAACCTTTGATTCCAGCAGAAACGGAATTTTCAAAAGCTCTGCTAATATCATGGAAACTCACCCCTCCGTTGCTTATGATAGTAAATTCACCTCATTAAACATCATGAATAGCCAATACCTATCATTCGATGTACTAATTATACAACATAAACAAAAATGATAGTTATTTTTATTCAAGCTAGATAATGCTTAACGGAAAATAATCTATTATAATGAGTCAATAAAGAAGACAAATCAAGTTATAAAAAATAACATGAAAGGTATTCACTCTAAGAAGAAGCGGGTAGAACAACCCAAACAGGCTTAATTCAGGGAATAAATTATTGGGAGGATGACAAACATGAACAAGACAGCAGCTAAGGTGCGCCAGCCTTTTTATAAAGGCCTGTTTTTTCAAATCATGATGTCGATTGTGCTGGGTATCTTGGTTGGCTATATTTGGCCGACATTCGGAATCGCACTGAAACCGCTTGGGGACGGGTTCATTAAACTGATCAAGATGATTATTTCCCCGCTTGTCTTTGTTGTCGTAGTGCTTGGTATTGCGAAGGTTGGCAACGTTAAGACGGTCGGACGGATCGGCGGCAAGGCGCTGCTATACTTTGAAATTGTAACGACATTCGCCCTGATTATCGGCATGCTTGTTGCGAACGTGATGAATCCGGGATCGGGGATGCATGTGAATCCTGATTCGCTGTCCACTGACGCTGTGACTAAAGTGACCAAGAACTCCGAGCTCCCTCACGGAACTGAATTCTTTATGAACATTATTCCAGACAGCGTTGTCTCGGCGTTTGCCACGAACACGATGCTGCAAGTGCTGCTTGTATCCTGTCTCTTCGGCTTCGCTCTAGTACGTGTAGGAGGCAAGACCTCAGAGGTCCTTATTGACCTGCTGGAGCACATTAGCCACGTTATTTTTCAAATTATGGGCTTCATTATGAAGCTGACCGCAATTGCAACCTTTGGTGCGATGGCGTTCACGGTAAGCCAGTACGGCATGCAGACGCTGCTTGCCTTCGGCAAGCTGTTCCTCGCCATGACGGTAGCTTGTCTGCTCTTCCTGCTCGTTCTGGCAGTTATTATGCGTGTGTTTGTCGGAATCAGTCTATGGAGAGCCATTATGCTTGTGCGTGAGGAAATTGTATTTTCCTTTGCAACCGGCTCGACAGAGGCTGTAATGCCGCAAATTATGACCAAGCTGGAAAAAGCGGGCTGCGACCGCTCGGTTGTCGGGCTCGTCGTTCCGACAGGTTACTCCTTCAACCTTGATGGCGCCTCCATCTATTTGTCGCTGGCGCTCGTCTTTCTGGCGCAGGCAACTGGCGTAGAGCTCGGCATATATGAGCAAATCGTACTTCTCGCCGTATTGCTGCTCACTTCCAAGGGAATGGCCGGTATTCCGGGATCGGCGTTCGTCGCCTTGTCGGCTACTGCGGCAAGTACAGGCTCTATCCCCATCGCAGCCGTTGCGCTTATGCTTGCGCCTGACCGCATTATGGGCAACTTCCGTACGACGGTCAACATTATCGGTTACACAGTTGCTACATTCGTTGTCGCCCGTTGGGAAGGGCTGTTCAACAAAAAGCAAGCTTTGCTTGCCATGCAGAGCAGACCGCATGATTCTTCCGGCATGCCGGTAACCGTCCCGAGCAATGATTAATAATCTCCAATACTATCTATTAATACGCTAACTCCTCAAAGAAAAATAGAAAAGGCGGCAGCCATCCGGCTAGGAAACAGTCCTATCCGGGTGTGCTGCCGCCTTTTTTTGCTGCCCTCACAGCCCAAAAATCCCTAATCATACGATTGCCTACTACGCGAATCCCCTGGATGCATTTCCTTAATTCTATCGGTTAGCGTACAGTTACCCAAACCTTACCCTATTTATTCTCATATACATGGACTATAACCAAAAAAAGGGGATGAAACCAACTTGAAAAAAGCCTTCATTACCGGCGTGACAGGCCAGGACGGGTCATATCTGGCCGAACTGCTACTAGGCAAAGGTTACGAAGTTCACGGGATGGTCCGCAGAAGCAGCTCGATAAACACGGAAAGAATTGATCATCTCCTGGAAAATAAATCCGGAGACCGACCGGATCTTGTTCTCCATTATGGCGATCTCGCGGACCCCGCAGGATTAAGCAGGCTGATCAGCAAAATTGAGCCTTCCGAAGTCTATAATCTGGGCGCGATGAGCCACGTCAGAGTGTCCTTCGAAATTCCGGAATTCACGGGAGATGTAGACGCTCTCGGTTCGATGCGCCTTCTGGAGAGCATTCGCGAGGTAAACCCCTCCATCCGATTCTATCAGGCCTCATCCAGCGAGTTGTACGGCCTCGTCCAAGAAGTTCCGCAAAGTGAGAAGACCCCGTTTTATCCCCGCAGCCCTTATGCCGTCGCCAAGCTGTACGCTTACTGGATAACCGTTAACTACCGTGAAGCCTACAATCTGTATGCTTGCAACGGCATCCTGTTCAACCATGAATCGCCGCGCCGGGGCAAGACTTTCGTCACCCGCAAAATTACAACCGGCCTCGCCAACATCCTGAAAGGCAAACAGGAGCGTCTTGTGCTCGGCAATCTGGACGCCAAACGGGATTGGGGCTTTGCCGGCGATTATGTGGAGGCGATGTGGCTGCTGCTGCAGCAGGATCACCCGGAAGACTATGTTATAGCTACAGGGGAAACCCATACGGTAAGGGAATTCTGCGAGCTGGCCTTCCAGCATGCCGGGATTACGCTTGCCTGGACAGGCGAAGGACTGGACGAAAAAGGAATGGATGCCAAGACGGGACGCGTGCTGATCACGGTTGATGAACAGTATTTCCGGCCAAGCGAAGTCGATCTGCTGCTTGGTGATCCGACCAAAGCAAAAACGAAGCTGGGCTGGGAGCCAAAAGTGTCCTTCAAGGAGCTTGTCGAAATGATGGTCAAGAGCGATCAGGGTGCCTGATCGCTTGGCAGCTTAATACATCAGGTGAGAAGGGAGTCGCTTTAACTTGGAGAAGAACAGCCGGATTTACGTAGCCGGACATAAAGGTCTTGTCGGCTCCGCGCTTGTCAGAAACCTGCAGGGTAAAGGATATGAGAATATCATCGGTAAAACGCTGCAGGAGCTGGATCTGACGAACCAGGCGGCAGTGGAACGTTTCTTTGAAGAGTCGGATATCGACTATGTGTTTTTGGCAGCCGCCAAAGTCGGCGGGATCGTGGCAAACAACACCTATCCTGCGGATTATATTATGGAGAATGAACTGATCCAATGTAATGTCATCCGCAGCGCATTTAAGAATAATGTCAAAAAGCTTATTTTTCTGGGCAGCTCCTGCATTTATCCCAAACTCTGCCACCAGCCCATTAAGGAAGAATACCTCCTTACGGGGCCGCTCGAAACGACAAATGAAGCCTACGCGCTGGCCAAAATATCGGGTCTCAAAATGTGCCAATATTATAATCGCCAGTATGGAACCAATTATATCAGCGTGATGCCCACCAATCTGTACGGGCCATATGACAACTTCGACCTCAACAACTCTCACGTCATTCCTGCCATGATCGCCAAAATTGATGCAGCCAAATCGTCAAATCAGCCCAGCGTGACGTTGTGGGGTACGGGCAAGCCTCGCCGGGAATTTCTGTATGTCGACGATATGGCGGACGCGTGCGTGTTCCTGATGGAGCATTACGACGGATCAGAATTCCTGAATGTCGGTACAGGAGAGGATCTGTCTATCCGCGAACTGGCGGAAATGGTGAAAGCTGTTGTCGGTTACGATGGCGAGCTGCTGTTTGATGCAGGCAAGCCGGATGGAACACCGCGCAAGCTGCTGGATGTGTCCAAATTGGAGGGCTTAGGCTGGAAGGCAAAGACCGGTCTGAAAGAAGGCCTCGATAAAGCCTACCGCTACTATCTGGACCACGTCAAATGACTTGCTAAAGCGGCGGCCTTACTCTCTATAGATCTCGACTATCGGGAAGGTGAATACATGGATAAATATGCGGTTATCATGGCCGGCGGCGCCGGACTGCGGCTGTGGCCCCTATCCAGGGAACACAAGCCCAAGCAGTTTATCAGCGTCAAAGGAACGAGCAGCATGCTTGAGCAGACCCTTGAGCGCATTACCGAGCTGATACCGCCGGACCAATGTTATGTCATTACTAATAAAAACTATGCGGAGATAACCAGGGAAGTGCTTAAGGACATCATTCCCCCGCAAAATATTCTACTCGAGCCTCTTCGTAAAAATACCGGGGCCTGCATATCCTATGCGGCCTTATTGCTGGAACGCCGATTTCATGACGGCGCGGTCTGTTTCATTCCGGCTGACAGCTATGTCAACAATAAGCATGAGTACCTTAAAGCGATCCACCAAGCGTATAGGGAGACCATTAACAGCTCCGCTTTGACTATTATCGGCGTAAATCCGACATACCCGGCCACCGGCTACGGTTATATCAAAATTGATCCAAGCGAGCATACTGATCCCAAACCCCAGGTATCCCAGGTTCAGCAGTTCAAAGAGAAACCCGACACCGTCACTGCCCGCACCTACGTGGAATCCGGGCAGTATCTGTGGAACAGCGGCATGGTTGCAGGTAATCTGCAGGCCTTCAAGAGCGGAGTTCAGCAGCATATGCCGGAACACTTCAATATCCTGTCGGCAGCACTGGACCAGATCGGCTCCCCGGACTTCGACTCCGTGATAGAGGAGGCTTTCAGCCAGCTGCCCGACATCTCTTTCGATAACGGAGTGCTGGAGAACAGCAGCAGTCTTAATGCTATTAAGGGGTACTTCGACTGGGACGATATCGGCAGCCTTGACGCGCTGGGAAAATTGATGGGCCACGACGACAGCGGTAATTCCGTCAGCGGCAGTTATGTCGGAATGGATACTCAAGATTCGATCATTTTCACCAGCGATATACTGGTCACTTCCATCGGTCTCTCGAATATGATGATTATCAAGACGCAAGACGTATTACTGGTCTGTCCCAAAGAGAGGGCTCAGGATGTCAAAGCGTTCGTCCAATTGTTGAAACGTACCGGATACGGGGAGCGGACCTAAATTCCCGCTTTATCCCTTCTGACGTAAAGGAAATACGGAGGTGAATAGGAATATGAACCGGTTACGTTTTATGCTCATCAGAGGTTACAGTCACAGTATTTGGATGGATATACGCCAGCTGCTGGAGCAGCTTCTTGTCGCAGAACTCAGCGGCAGAATTCCGGTAGTGCATTGGGGCAGCAGCAGCTTTTATAACGGAAAGGTTTATACTAACGCTTTTGATATGTATTTTGAGCCGGTGTCTAATTATGCGATCGAGGAATTAATGAATCCGGGCTACAGCTTTTTTCCATCCGTATGGCAGTATGACAACCTGCTGATGCCTGACCCCGGGCAGGTCTCGCTGACTGAGCGGAGCTACGGGGAAATGCTGGAGAGCAATGCCGATGTCGTGGTATGCGACACGTATCCGAACAAAATGTCCGCCCTCTCTCTTGTTGGGGAGAATCACCCTTTGTACGGGATGGATACGACGCAGGCGTACCGCTTTTTGATGCGCAAATATTTGAAACTCAAACCGGATCTGACAAATAAGATCATGAAGTTTTTTTATTCTAATTCCCTGCATGAAGGACCCGTTCTGGCTGTTCATGTCCGCGAAAACTTTTCCATTAGCGCATTTGAGAAGAATAGTATAAACGAACGCTATCACGGTAAAGTGTATAAGATGAAAAAACAGCCGGAGCAGAACACCAACGATACCCTTAAGCTTCACCAGATTTACCGGATTCATAAAGTGAATAAACTTGAAACGTCAAACAAGGACTATCATAAGGAAATCCAGTATATGCTCGGCAAATTCAACATTAAAAAGATTTTTCTGCTCACGGATTGTACGGAGATTCTGGATGAATACCGGGAACGCTACGGATCACTGCTTGTGTATACGGATGCGCTGCGGCATTCCTCTAATGACGTCGAAATTCCTTATCTCGAAACGCATATGCACCGCCGTCAAAACGGAATAGACGCCATATTGGACGCCTATATTGCCGCGAACTGCAGCTTCTTTATCGGCAACGGCTATTCGAATATGTCTAAAGCCGTGACGTATCTTAAAGACTGGGCCGACACCAATATCAAATTGATGTACTGGGTGCCGGAAAATTCGAGTTTAGCCAATTACGCGGTGACTAATTCCATCGTTTATCCAGACAATAAATTAGTAGGAAAATTCAAGCAGATCGCTTATAGCACGCACCGTACATGGAAGAGGCTGAAGGATCGTTAATTCATTCTAAACCACTGGATTGGAGGTGCTCCGAACGGATGCACCAGCAAAAGTTCTTGCTTATTAAGACGTGGGGGTGGGGCTTTTGGTCGGATATGGACCACCTGACCGGACAACTGCTTGTAGCCGAGCTGACCAAACGGATACCGGTGGTGTATTGGGGGCCGCACAGCTTATACAGTGAATATATCGATACGAACGCCTTTGAATTGTATTATGAACCTGTCTCCTCATCCACCATCGATGACGTGCTTAAGCCTGAACACACCTTTTTCCCGCCAATCTGGAATGCAAGCAATGCACTGGTAGAGGATCTGGATAAGACGGCGCGGCTTCACCGCGGCCTTGGGGAACTGATGGCCAGCAAAGCGGATGTGGCCGTCAGCGACGTCCATTTCTTCTCCAAGCCGCTGCTCAGGTATATTCCGAAGAGTCATTGGGCGTACGGGATGACCGGAGTACAAATCTACCGTCATCTGATCCGGAAGTATTTGCGTTTAAAGCCCGATATTGAAGCGGAAATCAACGAATTTTACAATGCGCATCTGAAGGACCATCACCCCCTCCTTGGCGTTCATATCCGGGCCAGCGACAAAGTGCGCGAGGTGGAGAACCTTCAGCAGCTTAACAAGAAGTACGATGGAGAAATCCGAAAAGTATTGAAGGAAGGAAAAGTCGGCAAGTTATTCCTAATTACGGATTGCGATGATGCGATCGATGACTTCAACAAGCGCTACGGTTCGATCGTCGTATACACCGACTGCGTGAGAGCTCCCCGCAACTCCGTTACCGAAGCTCCCCATCTGCAGAACTTTGTCGTAAAAAGAAGAAAAGGCATCGAGATCATCAAGGATACGTATCTTGCCGCCAAATGCGATTATTTTATCGGCAATGGCTATTCGAATGTATCCTTTTTCGTCAACCGGCTGAAGGATTGGCCGGACAGCCACATTAAGCTTTTTTACAGAACATTGAAACAGGATAGAAAAAATACCCGCAAACGGGCAAGAGCCGAATTGGCCACCAAATACTATCGGGCCAAACTGCGCAGGGCTCAATATCCAAGTCTGTACGGAGGTGATAACCAGCATGAGCATAAACCGATTTCTCCTGATTAAACCTTGGGGGTACAGCATTTGGGCCGATGTGGATCATGTGGTTGGCCAGCTGCTCATTGCAGAGATCACGGACCGGACTCCAATTGTGTACTGGGGCATGGACAGTCTGTATTCCGAGTCCGTGACGAAAAATTCGTTCGAGTTATTCTTCGAGCCAATCAATGAACATATGCCTCATGAAGCCGTCCGGTCCGATTATTCGTATTATCCGCCCATCTGGACCAGTCAAACGGTTCTGATGGAGGACCCGGACAAATTGAAATGGGAACACCGGGATTTACAGGATATGATCGCAAGTGACGCCAACGTGCTGGTCAGCGATGTGTATTATCACGTGGGCGCTATCGCACCCTGGATTCCCGAGCGGCACCCTTTATACGGCAAAACACCGCATCAATTGTACCGTTATCTGTTCGACAAATACATTAAAATCCAACCGAGCATCCTTGACGAAGCCAAACAGTTTGTCTATGAGAATCCGCAGTTCCGTGATGAAAAACCGATCCTGGGTGTTCATATCCGGGCCAACGGCCTCGTCAGTGAAATTGGGCAGATTTATAATGTCAACGATTATTACCATCCCAATATATGGAGCTTTATGAGCAATTTCGAATGCCGTCATCTGTTTCTCATTACCGACCATTACAAGTTCGTCCGCCAATTCCAAAAGATTTATGATAAATACGAAACACTAATTGTCAGCGACAGCAGGAAAGCGTTCTTCAGAGGCAAAGTCCACCCGAACCGCTCCAATTATCCCAACCAGCGGCATAAAGGAATTGAACTCATAAAAGACACCTCGGACATTATTAAAGACACGTATCTTGCCGTTCAATGCGACTATTTTATCGGCAATGGCTATTCCAGCTTGTCAAATACAGTGCTTCGGATGAAAGATTGGCCGGAGAAAAATATCAAGCTGCTGTATTAGGCGCGAACATAATTGAACGCGAAGCTTTAGCGACCGTTTGCCGGTATACCGCCGGGAGCGGTCGTTCGTTTTTTCAAA
Source organism: Paenibacillus zanthoxyli JH29 (assembly GCF_000520715.1). Classification (GTDB taxonomy): domain Bacteria; phylum Bacillota; class Bacilli; order Paenibacillales; family Paenibacillaceae; genus Paenibacillus_AQ; species Paenibacillus_AQ zanthoxyli. The sequence goes on along the minus strand of NZ_ASSD01000391.1, from coordinate 5,104 downwards.
AAAGCGGCTCTTGCATCTCACAAGAATTTGCTTTATTCTAATTATGAAAATAATTTTCTTTATTTTATATATAATATTAAAAATAATTTCAACAATCCCATTGAACTAGAAGGTGGATGAATGACTCCAATCCTGCATGCACTGGAGCACGAAAAGTCCAAGCTCTCCCAAATGGAGCGCAGGCTGGCGGAGCGGATTCTTGCCTCCCCCGGCGACATTGTCCATATGGGCATCACAGAGCTGGCGGAACAATGCGGCATTAGCGCCGCGACAATCACGCGCTTTTGCAAGGTGTTTCACTTTAAAGGCTTTCCTGATTTCAAGGTGAAGCTGGCGGCTGAAATCGCCCACAGCGATGCGGCGCCTCAGGAGGGCGGCTCCTCTTACCAGGATATTATGGCGGGCAATCCGCTTTCCGTCATCGTGGAAGCCATGCAGGCGAATCACCTCGCTTCTATCCGCGACACGACTTCGCTGCTGGACATCGGACGGCTCGAACAGACGGTGGATCTGCTCTGCTGCGCCCGGCGGGTTGATCTGTACGGAATGGCCACCTCGTCAATTGTCGCTCAGGATTTCTATCAGAAGCTGATCCGGATCGGCGTCAACTGCACCGCCTTTGCCGATTCGCATATGCAGATCACTTCGGCCTCTTCCCTTGGGGAAGGGGATGTCGCCTTTGCCATTTCGTACTCGGGGGAGACGCCCGAGACGATCGACGCGCTGCTCTGCGCGAAGAACAGCGGCGCATCTACGATCTCGCTCACCTCATACGGCAGTAATTCGCTTGCCTCGCTCAGCGGAATCTCACTGTTCTCCTCCTCTCTTGAACAAGGAATGCGCAGAGGGGATATGGCTTCGCGGATCGCGCAGCTTCACATTATCGATATTTTATTTACCGGGATGGTCAGCAAAAGGTTTGGCGATTATATTCCAAAGCTGGAGCAATCCTACCGGAACGTTCAGCAGTTCCGTCATAAACGGGGAGGTACAGAATAAATGAACATTTTTAAGTTTCAAAATGACGAAGACTTCGTGCAGACGGGGGCCAATCTGGTCGCCAGTCTGCTGCAAAGTAATCCGAAGGCCGTCCTGGGACTCGCCACCGGCAGCACGCCCATCGGGGTATACGAACGGCTGGTCCAGATGTACCGCAAAGGTCTGGTCAGCTTTGCCAAAGCGTCGTCCTATAATCTTGACGAATACGTAGGACTACCGGTAGATTACCCGGAAAGCTACCGCAGCTTCATGAATAAGCATCTGTTTGATCATGTCGACATCGATCTGTCTAAGACACATGTACCTGACGGCAATGCCGAGGATCTGGCGGCCGAGTGCCTGGCCTATGATCGAATGCTGGAAAATGAAGGGCCTGTCGATTTGCAAATTCTCGGCATCGGAAGCAACGGGCATATCGGCTTTAATGAACCGGATGCCAGCCTAACCAGCGGAACCCATGTCGTCGATTTGCTGCCGGAAACGCGGGAGGCTAATGCCCGGTTCTTCCCTTCGCTTGCCGATGTTCCAATGCAGGCGATTACGATGGGCGTCGGCAGCATCCTGAAGGCGCGGCAAATTCTGCTCCTTGTACGCGGCGCGGAGAAGGCCGAAGCGCTCCGGAACGCGGTGAAGGGGCCGATTACGACCCAATGCCCCGCCTCCTTGCTCCAGAGCCATCCGAATGTGATGGTACTGCTTGATGAAGGAGCGGGACAATGGCTGAAGTAAATCAGGAACCGGGACATCTGCTGTATGGCAGGGTGCTTACTCCGGGGGGTCTCGTCGAGGGCGGGGTTGTCGCAGTGCAGGACGGCCTAATTGTATATGCGGGAGCAGCGCGCAGGCTTCCGGAAGCATGCTCCGGCTGGCCGGAAAGCGCACGCGTGCAGGACGGCCTGCTCATTCCCGGCTTTGTTGATGTGCATGTTCACGGCGGTGCGGGTCATGACTTTATGTACGCCAATGCCCAAGCGATTACGGAGATTGCCGGATTTCATGCCGCCAACGGCACGACGACGATGCTGGCCACAACGATGACCGCTTCCAAGGAGGCGATTGACCGCGTGCTTGCCGCCACCCACGCTTACCGCTCAGAGGATAGACCGTTTGCGCAGGTGGCCGGGGTTCATCTGGAAGGGCCTTTCATCAGCCCGAAATGGCCCGGAGCGCAAAATCCGGAGCATATCGTCCCGCCAAACGTTAATTGGCTGAAGGAATGGGAGGACACCTACCCCGGATTGATTCGCCAGGTTACGCTTGCTCCCGAACGGGAAGGCGCGGCGGAAGTGATATCTTGGCTGCGCAGACGCGGAATTACAGCCGCCCTCGGCCATACCGACGCCGCTTACGAGCAGGTTATCGCTGCGGCGGACGCGGGTCTTAACCAGGCGGTGCATACGTTTAACCAGATGACTCCGCTGCATCACCGCAAGCCCGGAACAGCAGGGGCGGTAATGTCCGATGAACGGATACGCGCCGAGGTCATTGCGGACGGTATTCACGTTCATCCTGCGGCGATCTCGATTCTGGCACGGCTTAAAGGTCCGAAGGGCCTGATTCTGATTACCGACGCGATGTCAGCCGCCGGTCTTAGCGACGGGGAATATGCCATTGGCGATTTGCCGGTTAAGGTGCAGGATGGTGTTGCCCGCCTTCGGGACAACCCTGACGCTCTTGCCGGAAGCACGCTCACCATGATCAAGGGATTCCGCTATCTTATTCAAGAAGCCGGCCTGAGTCTGGATGATGCTTCCCGGGCCGCGAGTCTGAACCCGGCCATTTCGCTTGGCATGGAGCGCAGCATCGGCTCGCTGGAAGCCGGCAAACGGGCGGATATTCTGCTGCTGGACGGCGCACTGAACCTTCGCGGCGTGTGGATTGGCGGACGCCCTCAGGAGATCTAGGCTTTTTTATGTATAGCGCAGAGGTTTTTTCCGAAAAGGGAATGAACCTCTGCGTTTTGCCGTATTCTATAGAAATAATCCCTTATCTGTGCATATAATCCCCAGTGCGAACCGGAAAGATGCGCTCGGCCATTACGCGGAATTCATTTACAAAGCCTTTCAGCGGATGACCGGCTCGCGCCTGTGCGGCATAGCTGTTTACGCGCTGAACGAAATCAGGATTAGCCGAGACGTACACCCGGTCGATACCATGCGCACTCTTCTTGACGATACCAGCGATCTTTGCCTTAACTTCTTTGGGCAGCACATCTTCAACGGTTGCCGCCCCGGTTCCCGTGGTCACCCCGCCAAATGGTAAAAAGCCTCCACGGCCTGTCGGGCCGGGTATTGCTGCGCCGGTCCCCGTTGGGCCGGGTATCGCTGCGCCGGTTCCCGTTGGGCCGGGTATCGCTGCGCCGGTCCCCGTCAAACTTCTGTTGTTATTAGCAACAGCTCCCGGCATGCTGGTTCCCCGTGTTGGGTATTGGGGACCGACTCCGGTGCCGTAGCCGGTACCGTAGCCTGTTCCGTATCCAACGCTGCCCGGCATCATGCTCGTACCGACGTTGCCGCCTTTTGCCCGCATACCTCCGGTCACGTTATTTTCCAGCGTTACTGCTACATAAGCGCTGCGGCCAGTAGTTAGCACATTGGCGGTACGTACCTCCTTCATGGCAGCCACGCGATCGGCGAGCTTCTGATCCAAATTCAGCCTGTCGATCGTATGCCCGTCCCGAGCCGAATTAACATTCAGGCGGCCGTCGTGTACACCCCGTACACCATCGTTCAGGCGGCTATCGTTCAAACTCCGCACACCATCATTCACACGGCCATCATATACGTTCCGCACGCCATAATTCCCCGCCGCATTCTGGTTGCTTGCACAACCCGTGATTCCGACCATCCCCAACAGCAGGGCGGCGGAGACGGATAAGCCGATTCTTGATCGCAACATGCATTCACCCTCCACTCGTTATGATTGCTGTGTAACAATCGTTAGGATGGCTCCCCTGGGGGCGAGCTATGCTGAAAGGATTTGGCATACTAGATCTCTATCATCCTCCCAAAGATGTGATCAGACTTCGCAGCGGTGCGCGGTATCGCGCTTTTAACGCCGATACTTCATGTAATATCCGGTCGTGATGTCTGACTGTGCCCATGCCTTCATGACGCCGGTAACCGGTCAGAGATTGATTCAGCATCACCGGCGGATATCCGTTCAGAACGGCGCGGAACCATAGATCGTAATCGTGCGTAAAAGGAAGCGATTCATCGAATAGGCCGATGGCGCCGAACAGTTCCTTTTTAATCATAACCGTACAGCCGTTTACCGGGTTTCCCTGAAGAAAGCAGCGCAGGAAATCAAGCCGATTGTCAAATACGGCTGCGGCGTTAAGCTGAACAAGGCGGGATGCGGCATCGATATAATTGAAGTTGGTGTAAGAAATCAGCAGACGGTTATGCTCCATGAACAGCGACTGGTTTCTAATTTTATCGTGGTAAAAGACATCGTCCGAACTGAGCCAGGCGACATAGTCGCCGGTGGCATGACGAATGCCGTGGTTCAGCGCGGACGCGGTGCCTCCATTGGCTTTACCCAAATAATGAATATTGGAATGGGAGAGATATGGAGCAATTCTGTCTGTGTATATGGTAGAGCCGTCGTCGACGACGATGATCTCATAAGGAGCCTGAGACTGGGACAGCGCGCTCTGCAGCGCCTGGTAAATATACGGACAGTTATAAAATGGGATAACAACCGATACTTTCGCGTTCATGGCGATGCTCCTTTCCGGTTGCTGCGGTGATATTCCAGAATGTCGGCAAGCGATCGCTCCAGCTGCACTTCAGGGCGCCAGTTTAAGACGGAAGCGTGTGCAGAAAAACAGCCGGACTGCGTCTGACTTTGCGGCTCACCCCGGCTGGAAGCACCTGCCTGTTTATGCGGTACGTCGAATGCGGAAGCATTCTCCGGCTCTTGGCTGGGCTCCGTTCCCCATTCCACCCGCACATTCGCCCGGGTCAGGCTCAGCATGCGCTCCGCAATCTCGCCCAGACTGCGCGGCTTTCCCGAATCGATCCGGTACGTGGTGCCCGGCTCTCCCTGCTTCAAGATGCAATCGTACGCGCGGACGGCGTCGCGGACATCAAGAAAATCCCGC
>NZ_ASSD01000390.1 GCF_000520715.1 Paenibacillus zanthoxyli JH29 | reverse complement strand
TACGCAGCCGCCGGTGTAACCGGCGATCATGAGTGCGTGACCGCCGAGGATGTGATCGAGCGCGTACGTCTGGGCATGTACGCGAAGATGCGCCGCGGCTCCGCCTGGCATGATGTCGCCAAGACGATTACGGCGCATACCGAGCATGGCCTCGACCCGAGGCGGATGATGCTCGTCACCGACGACCGCAGCTCGGAATCGCTGCGGGACGAAGGCCATATGGACTTCGTGGTCCGGCATGCCATTGCTCAGGGGGTGAAGCCGGTGACCGCCTTCCAGATGGCGACGATCAATACCGCCGAGCGCTTTGGCGTTGCCCGCGATATCGGCTCCATTACTCCTGGCAATATCGCCGACATCATTCTGCTGGACGGCAATCTCGCCGACGTCAACGTCGTCATGACGATTGCTGCCGGGACCGTAGTAGCCGAGAATGGAGTCATGACGGTATCCCTGCCTTCATTTGCCTATCCACAGGAAGTGCTGGCTTCCGTTCATCTGCCGAAGCGACCGACGGCTGGGGATTTTGTCATTAAGGCGCCGGTGGAGTCCGGTAACGTGAGCACCCGGGTGATCAAGGTGCTGGAAAACCATGTGGAGACAATGGAACGCATTCTGTCCCTCCCCGTATCGGAAGGAAATCTTCAGGTAGAGGGCGGCTTATGCAAAATCGCCGTCTTGGAGCGCCACAAAGGAACGGGCAATATGGCGGTCGGCGTGGTGGAGGGAGTCGGCTTCCATGAACCTGCGGCCATTGCCATGACCGTAGCGCATGACAGTCACAATGTACTTGTGATCGGCAGCGACGACGAACTTATGGCTAAGGCGGTAAATGCGGTCGCCGATGCGCAGGGCGGAGTTGCGGTCATCACAGGGTCCGGCATAACCTTGTTCCCGCTCGCCATTGCCGGACTGATGTCCGCCGAGCCGTTTGAAGTCGCCGCCGCCCAGTCTGCTGCAATCAGCAAGGCGCTTTACGATGCGGGCTGCACCCTTAATTATGCCTTTATGACGCTATCGCTGCTCGCACTTGCGGTTATTCCGACCCTTCGCCTTTCCGACAAAGGTCTGGTGCGGATTACGCCGGAGGATGGCATTCAGCTGGTGCCGCTGTTCATCGAGGAGAGCGTTAACGCGCCTGTATAAAGCCTGACTGGCCGGGCGGCTTATCCTGACACGCCACTGTCAGGCCATTTGACGGGCAGGCCGCTTGATACCATGCGCATAGTGAGATTCTTTCGTGCATCGGCCAGAGCTCCCACCATTTACAATGTAAATCCGCTGTCCGGAATGGAACAGCGGATTTTTGCTGCCGATTATAGTAAAATGCTTTCTTTTAAATGGATTATCATTATAAAATTAATAATATTTAACATTTTTATTTTGAAAATTTGAATTTTAAATGAAATTTGAGCGTTTAGGGGCTAAAAACATTAACCAAATTGAATGATGATGAAACATTTTTTCAGAAAAGATGCTAATATAATATTAATTAAGGGCAATCCATAGACGATATAACAATAAATGAATCATTCCTGATGTGATAGATCTACTGTTCTAAGCTTAATGCAAAGCCCAAATTACATTTTTAGGATGGGGGAACAAGAGATGATTAGATTGGAAACGAATGAGATTGTGAGTATCGCCAAGAAGCAAATCGCCAGTATCTTTAAGATGGAGCCGCTTGAGCTGAGATTTGTCAATGATTTTCAAGGTGAGAAGAGTCTCTTAAATGATGACAAGCTGCATCTGACCAACCGTCACTATTGGGCAAAAGTAATGGACTGTGTGTTTGAAGATCAGGTTAGGCCGATTCTGATGTGTGAAGTGCTGTATTTTCTCCGTAATGAGTATCTGGAAAGCGACATCGACCTGGAGTTCTCGTTTGATTTTTCTGAAGGATCTATAGTTGAAGCCTGTGCCGTGGCAGAGGTTAACTTTAACGATAAGACGGACCTCGGAAAGAACGAAATCGCCGAGCTGATCGATTTTGCGCTGGCGCTGCAGGACAGACAATGGTTCGAAGAGCTTACCGAGAAGTATAAAGAGCTGAGCGCCTAAGCGTCGTGCGTCGTTTAGACATTTGCCGGTTATTACCGTCCGATACGGACCGCCTCTATCAATCCATAACGCCGCTTGTGGATTGATAGAGGCGGTCTTTTTGCGCCAATATTACAAAACATAAGCTTCGAACGAAGAGTCTGACGTTTCGAAGCTATTTTGTCTTTGTTTCCGAAGCTTGAAGGGATTGAAGCGGTCAGTGTCAAAGTTATTGTGGGAAGAAGGTTTAAGATAAGTAGGAGGCTCATCATGAAGCAAATCAACCAACTGGCACCGCAGGATGAATTCATCGGCTTTTATCTGATTAGGGAATTGACGGTCAAGCAAACGAATGGTAATCCGCCGAAGGATTATTTCGATATCGTGCTCAGTGATTCCAGCGGTCAGCTGTCCGCGAAGTATTGGGATGTGTCGGCTGCGGACAAAGAGACTTTTTTTTCGATGGGTCTTGTCAAAGTTCAAGGTCTCGCCCATTTATACCGGGAAAAGCTGCAAATCAAGATTAGCAAAATGCGTTTGGCTACGGAAAAGGATGGTGTGTCTTTAACGGATTTTATCCGCTCCGCGCCGATCCGTCCGGTCGATTTAATCTATACGATCAAGCAGGCGATGGGCTCCATAAGCGACCCGGAGATCCGGACCCTTGTTGCGTATTGTGTGGGCAAGGTGGAGGAGAAGCTGATGCATTATCCGGCGGCCAAGACCCATCATCACGCCTATTTCGCCGGGCTTGCCTATCATATGGCACGAATGCTGGAGATTGGCGACTTTTTGTGCAAGCAGCGGCCGTTTCTGAATCCCGATCTGCTAAAAGCGGGCATCATCCTGCACGATATCGCCAAGCCGGAGGAAATGATCGCCGAGCTTGGCATTGTATCGGATTACAGTGTCCAAGGGAAGCTGCTCGGGCATATCGCAATGGCTTCGGGCTGGATAACGGAAGCGGCCATACGCTCCAATATTGATCTTGCGTCCCCGAAGGTACTCGGGCTTCAGCATCTGGTGCTGTCGCATCACAACCTTGGGGAATGGGGCAGTCCGGTGCAGCCCCAGACGGCGGAAGCGGTGGCGCTCCACCATATCGACGCCATGGACGCCAAGCTTCAGATGGTTGAGGACGCGCTGGATACGACGCCGGAGAGTGAAGATTGGACGCCGTTTATCCGCGGATTGGAGAATAAAGCGGTATATCGGATGAAGCTGTAAATCCAGGGCGGCAAAAAAAGCCGGGCGAACGCCTGTTATCGGCGAAGACCGGCCAAAGATGGGGGAGGCATATCCTGAAAAGGAGTAAGTCTCCCCATCTTTATTCTTTACCGGGCGTTTCTCGGGTGGCTGCCGTTTCGGTCGAATTCGGAAGAAGAGCTTCGGCAGCTTCAGCTGAGACGGCAGCGGACTTGTTCCCGCTCGCTTGTTGTGCCTTGCTGCGAGATGGCTTGCGCGCGGGGATCGAGAAGGGAGTGTAGCCGCCGGTATGCAGCGTGCCAATCCGGCAGCCGAGATCTTCCGCCAGCGCCAGCAGGCCGGAATGCCCGGCTCGTTCCACGAGCTTTACGAGGATCAGTGCCGCGGTGCGGGCGTCCTCAAGCGCGTCGTGATGCCGCAGCGAGATGCCGAAATATTCGGCCAGTATGTTCAGCCGGTAAGAGCCGAGATCGGCCAGCATTTTTTTGGACAGCAAGTAGGTGCACCAATATTGAAAGGATGGATAGGGCAGGGAGCACTGATCGAGTCCGTAACGGAGTACGCTCATATCGAAGGAAGCGTTATGCGCCACGATATTTTTTCCGTAAATAAGCGGTTCAATGACCGGCCACAGCTCGCGGAAGGTCGGCTGCCCGGCGACCATTTCGGGCGTTATCCCGTGGATGGCGATATTTCTGCGGTCGAAGCGCTGCTTCGGATTAATCAGCCATGCCTGCTCGGACACGATGATTCCGCCCTTCACTTCAACCAGTCCCAGCGCGCAGGCGCTGGCCCGGCCGGCATTCGCCGTCTCAAAATCGATTGCCACAAAATCCATCATACGGGTTCCTGTCTTTCCTTGGTAATAGATTGATAGTCTTCCATCTATTAAGTATAACAGAGGTCGTGTATGAAAAAGAGTGTATTTACTTTTGCTCTTCCGGAATATCGACGACTTCCTCGTTCATGGTGACATCTTTGGTGCCGAGCTCCGTCACAGTTCCATCCGGGCCGATAAATCCGTAAGAGGCTGCGCCGATATGGGGCATGACATGAAAGTAGACGAGCCGGCTGTTCAGTACGGGCCGGACGCCGCTCTCCTCGGACGCCTTGGTTTCCTTGAAAAACAGGACGCTGTCCGTCTTTGCGCCGTCAGCCAGTCTTGCTGTCCAGATCAACTGGCTTCGTTCTTTCACCACTTCATAATAAGAGACGACGTCGCCGCCTTCGATTAAGAACCGCTTATATTCGCCTTCCGGAAAATAGTAGGTAAAGCTCTGGCCCAGCTTACCGATATTCCCGGAATCTGCTGCACAACGTTCAAGGGTACCATAGTCGTTCCATTCGACAGATAGGCGGGTGCTCCCTGACCGGCCGTATTGTTATTTACGATCACTTCAATTTCGCCAGCGGCGAAGGATGTCCCGCCCGAAACTATGGTCAGAGCAAGAATTGAAGCACAGCCCAGACTTGCCAACATCTTCATTAGATACATTCCTCCCTGAAAAAGAATTCTCTCAATCTTAGACGCAAAAGCGTCTAGTAAGTTACAGAATCTTACAATAAAAATGGGCCTCTCCCTGCTCAGCAAGGAAAGCACCCATTTTGTTCAGCAAATTCGATATAATCTTACTGCCCGCTGCTCTTCGTCTGCTCGCGCAGACGTTCCAGCTCGGCCGCGGCTTGTTCCTTCACACGGGCGTCTGCGGGGCTGCCTTCTGTGTCGGCAGCCGGAGACACATACCGGCCCGGCACAGTCTGACTCGCTTCCCATTCCTGGATTTTTTCTTCCATTCGCTCGAATCCCCTGGCGGCAGAATGCGTATTCAGGCCGGAGAAGGCGGCGCGGGAAGGAGGTGGGGTGACGTTATCTGGAACCTTGCGGAGACGCTCGGCACGTTCAGCGAGCTCGGCCCTTTTGGCTTTCAGCCGGATCCGCTCTTCCTTGGCTGCGGCAATCTCGTATCCGAGTCCGGCCAGCACCTGCCGTGTCTCTTCCAGACCGGCGGCGCATTCCTTCTCGCTCTCCGTATAGGAGAGCTTGGCCAGAACGGCCTGCTGCGCTTTAGCTTCGTCGCCGCTTTCCAGCGCCTTTAAGGCATCGCCTTCGCTAAGTTCCGCGAGCATGCGGTATTCCTTCTGCCGGCGTTCCAGCAATCTGCCAGCCGCCTGTAATTCGCGGCTGCGCTGCTCCGCCTCGGCGATCTTATCGTCCAGGTCGCGCAAATATTGTCCGGTCATCATGACCGGGTCCTCCAGCCGGTTCAGGCCCTCATGCAAGGCCGCCTTCGTTAAAGTCGCAATTCTCTGCAATATGCTCATTGATCTCTCTCCCTTTTCTTTTTAGTAATAATGATGTCCATCCATGAAGCCCCCGGTCCGGTCGCTTGGAACGATGAGGCTGGCGATCAGATAAAACAGAATAAACGTGCCGACGCTGCATAAAGCGACGATTACGGCGACCAGCCGGATAAGAGTGGAGTCGATGCCCAGCCACTCAGCCAACCCTCCGCACAGGCCGCTGATTTTCTTGTCTCTTTCGGAACGGTAAAGTTTTTTCATTTGTCATTTCTCCCTTTCGTCATATCCGTTATCTATGGCTTTATTTTAGTATTTTCGGGTGCGCCGCAAAACGGGCTGGAGACGGTTTTGTAATCTCGACCTAAGGCGGGGAAGGCTTCAGTAATTGGACGGGGGGAGGGAGGAGAGTGTTCAAGTATTCAGTATATTTATTTAGCCATAAGCAATTGGTATTTTAAAAGTCATGTATAATGCTGTATAGTATAGAATCACAATATGATATTTATCATAGTATGTGCAGATTCGGGAGGAGCTTATGATCAATGACCTGCTTCAACGTCCGCTCACAGATTTGAGAATTTCCGTCACGGATCGTTGTAATTTTCGCTGCGTATATTGTATGCCGAAGGAAATTTTCGGCCCGGATTATCCCTTTCTTCCCAAAGCGGAATTGCTCAATTTTGAAGAAATAACGAGGCTTGCGCAAATATTTGCGGCTCTAGGTGTGACCAAGATACGTCTCACTGGCGGCGAACCGCTGCTCAGGACCGATCTTCCGCTGTTATTAGACAAGCTTGCTTCCATAGAGGGTATTAAGGACATCGCTCTGACAACAAACGGCGTGTTGCTCCCTAAATATGCCGCGAGCTTGCAGGCTGCGGGACTGAGGCGCGTATCGGTAAGCCTTGACTCGTTATCGGACGAGCGATTCGGTCGTATTAACGGCAGAGGGGTCGGAGTCGAGCCGGTGCTTAAGGGAATTGAAGCGGCTTCACGGGCCGGGTTGAAAGTGAAGATCAACATGGTTGTTCAGAAAGGCGCCAATGATCAGGATATTGTTCCAATGGCGAAGTATTTCAAAGACGCTGGACATACGATTCGCTTCATTGAATATATGGACGTAGGAAACACCAACGGATGGAATCTTAACAAAGTCGTAACCAAACAGGAGATCATTGACAGGATTGACCGTCATGTGATGCCGCTTGAGGCTGTTCCCGGCCAATACTTCGGAGAAGTGGCTTCCCGTTACCGGTATAAAGGAACGGAGCAGGAAGTCGGTATTATTTCGGCGGTTTCGGATGCTTTTTGCGGAACATGCACAAGAGCAAGGATTTCAGCGAACGGCTCCTTGTATACGTGTCTCTTTGCCACGGAAGGAACCGACCTCCGGGAACTTTTGCGGTCCGATCTGTCGGATGAAGAACTGGCGGCCAGGATCGCATCCGTCTGGATTAACAGGGACAATCAGTACAGCGCGAAGCGAGGGCGGGATACGCGTGAAGCAAGCGGCAAACAGAAGATTGAAATGTCCTATATCGGAGGATAGATGCTCATAAATCCCGGGCTTTTACGAGAAAACCAGAATCTGCTATCATATAGTCAGGATGTTTTCAATTATCGTCTTATACTCGCGCAGAAGCCGACCCCGCTCTTATGAATAAGGGCGGGTGAAGCTGTTCTTATCGCCTGGAGGGAAGACTCTGATGGACTTAGCTGATAAGCTTATTAAAGAAACGACGACCATGGCTGTATACAGACGGTTGTATGATCTGGTGCTGAGCGGGAGATTTCCGCCGGGTGAATGGATCAGGGAACGCGAGCTGAAGGAGATGCTCGGCGTAAGCAGTACGCCGATTCGTGAAGCGATGCGCATGCTGGTACAGGAGCGCATTCTGGAATCTGTTCCCCATCACGGTGTTCGAGTCAAGGAGCTGTCGCTGAAAGAGCTGAAGGATTTGTATGAGCTTCGCGCCGAACTGGAGGGAATGGCGGCCCGGCTTGCCGCCGAGCGGGGGAACAGCTCGCATTTCAAGCAGATGGAGAATCTCTTAAATCTGGAGCAGGCTCATCGCGAGAGTACCGGCCACGCCGTAGATGCCATTGAATTAAATAATCGGTTTCATGATCTTGTTGTCGAGGCCGGCGGAAATCTGGCGCTGAAGAACACCCTGCATCATCTGCGAGCAGGAATTAACTGGATACAGGTGATGGCATGGAACCGGAATAAAGAACGCCATGCGCTTACCGACGACCAGCACCGCGGGATTTGGGAGGCGCTGGTTAATAGGGACCCCCAGCTAGCCCATGCCAGAATGCACGAGCATGTATGGGATACGATCAGCTTAATGCTAAATTCCCGGCAAGAAGAAGCAAGCGAGCAAGCGGGAGAATCGGATCAAGCCGATTGAACAAAGTTAGACATGTACCAAGACCAGAAGTTTAGACTTATGGTCCTTGTGTACATGTTTTTTTGTTATGGACATTCATATTGTTTATCTGGAGATAAGTAATTGATATTTAACATTATATATAATATATTTTAAAATTTAAATAAGTATACGATGACAATTCATTGTTGCGAAAAAGAAGGTATACCGAGACGAATCGGGTCCCTAACCAACGAGGAGGAATGACATGGGTACTACCATAATCAAACCGGTGGCTAAAAAGAAACTGTTGTTCGTTGCAGGACTTGGCTGGCTCTTTGATGCAATGGATGTGGGCATTATCGCATTCATTGGTGCGGCTCTAATGAAAGATTGGAATTTGTTGCCCCAGCAAGTAGGATGGATCGGGAGCGTCAATTCTCTAGGAATGATGGTCGGTGCTCTGTTAGCAGGAATATTTGCCGATCGTGTTGGACGTAAGCCGATATTATTGGCTACTGTGCTATTGTTTTCTCTTGCGAGTGGCTTCTCCGCGTTAACAACTACATTCGCGGCATTTCTTACTCTCCGTTTTTTTATCGGCTTGGGACTGGGAGGAGAGCTTCCCGTATCAAGCACGTTAGTATCCGAAAGTATTCCTGAGAAGCATTCCGGTCGAACGATCGTTTTGTTAGATACCTTTTGGGTTGCCGGATGGATTCTGGCGGCGGTTATATCCTATTTTGTAATACCTAAATTTGGGTGGCAATCGGCTTTGCTGATTTGCGCGTTACCAGCCCTCTATACCGTATATTTAAGGCGGGAAATTCCGGATTCACCATCGTTTCGGCAACCAAGGAAAAAGAAGCCTTCCATTAAAGAAAATATGAAAGCCATCTGGTCGAGTAAATATGCCAAATCCA
>NZ_ASSD01000389.1 GCF_000520715.1 Paenibacillus zanthoxyli JH29 | reverse complement strand
GGATCCAGCATAACACAAGAACATATGTTTGTTAAGTAGACGTGTCTAACCCCCACCTTCGCTGTTGGCTTGGAGGTGGGGGACTGCGACACTAAAACTCTTGAAAGTTGTTATTTCTGCTGGGCGCCGGAAGCGGTCCGGATCTCTTCAACCGATTCTTCGATGCCGGTGTCCGCATTCAGATATAGACGATACTTGGAACCGTTAATCCGGCCGCCGAATTCGTAAGTGAGCACTTTTTCACCGTCGTTATTCTCAATCAAGGCGAGGCGGTTATATGTCTCCCGGAGATCCGGGTTAAGCTTTTTGCGCGCTTCGGCAAGGCTCATTCGGGGCTTCGCAATTTTGCGGTTCTCCTGATGCTCATTAACATAATCGCTGGACTGAAAACCCGTGGCATGGCCGTTGTCGAGTCCGACACGCACGGTTATTTTTTCAGGATAGATCAGCACACCGTTCTGCTTCGTTACAAAAGTGAAATTGCCCATATTTCCGTAACGGTCGGCGCTGACGGGCGTCATATTCGAATATCCCTTGCGTTTTAGGAATTCCCCTGCTTTCACAACGGCATCTTCCATTGATACCTTCGGGGCGCCAATCTCGCGGTTATTGTGATAAGAAATCAGCAGCCCGCCTTTTTTTGTAAAATCCATGCTCACCGTTTCATTCGCTCCGCTTACCGTCGCCGTGTACGATTCCCATTCCGTACCTTTCCCGTTCTCGGTAACATGCACTTTGGCTCCGCTGCCTAGATCCGCATACTTCAGCGCCTTGCGGCGGATATCCTCAGGGGAAACGGGAGGACCTTTCAGCTTTTTGACGGAACGTTTATCGTAAACACTGGCTACAGACGGCCCCCAATCCAGTTCCGGATAGGCGCTGACCCTTTTATCCACTGTTTTGAAACCGTCGATGATCGTGTTGTCCTCGGCTTTTTTCTCCGTTGCCAGCGCCGACTCAACATCCATCCACCGCAGGTGATTCGTAATGACCTTGTGTTGTACCTCCTGAAGATCCTTCGAAATTTCGCCGGAGTTTTTATACAAAGCCTTCAGGTTTTTCATTTCCCCATCGGTTATAGGCTTCGTTTTGTAGTCGCGCACTGCCGCCTTGTACGAGAAGTTGGAGATCTTGGAGAGTAATTCCTCTGTCTTGCTGAAAGGCAGCAGGGTCAGCGGGAGCTGGTTGATCTCGCTCTGCGCCTGGCTGGTCATCCGCCACACATTCGTTAGAGACTTACGGTGCATTCCATCGGAGGTCGAACTGACGGCAAGCGCGTTGCCCAATTCGCCATGCAGCCGCTCCATATGATAAGACAGATCGTGGAAGGACCGCTGGTATTGATTTTCCGCTTTCAGCAGAACCGCGTTCTTCTCTTGATTCTCCTGATAGCCCCATACAAGCGCCCCGATGAGCAGAATCAAAGTCAATGGGAACAATACGGCACTCATTCTTTTGTACATATGCCTTGAAGACTCCCTTCTGGTAGCTTATTGCCGTTAGTTTGACTAAAATAAAGAAGTCTTATGCACCAGCCGCAAAGAGAATCGGTATAGGAAGCGTACAGAAAGCAAAAAAGAGCAGCGTCTTATTAAGCCTGCTCTTCGATCAGAAATCCTTCGGTGCAGTTGCATAGACATTGCTTGAAGCCCGTCTGGATAATCCCATGATATTTTATGCCGCGCAGAATATAGCTTTCCCCGCACTGCTTGCACACGATTCGCACCTTTACACGCAAAAAAAGACACCTCGCTTTACAGTCTAATCTTCCCTGTGGAAAATCTGCCCGTAACAGTGTCTCCATCTGCACTATAGATTAACCTCTTCCTCCCGTTTCAGCAGGCGAAAAGGCGAAAGGCTGTTGGCACGCGCCACCTTAATCATGCCTCCATACCATAAGAAGGCCATTAACGGCACGATATACCAAATCCAATAGTTTGCCATCGTGTTCAAAATAAAATCGTAAATTCCGTGCCAAATCCATGGAAGAAGCAGCGATACGGCCAGGATGCCGCGCCTTCTGCCCCCGTTCGAGAATTTGGCTCTGCCGAGGTGATACCCCATCACAACACCGAACATGGCATGCCCCGATACCGGAAGAAGCGCGCGAAGAAACATGGAGCCAAGCGAAGCATGGCTGTACCAGGCGTACATCACATTCTCAATCGTCGCAAAACCAAGCGAAATCGCTACGGCATAAAGTATGCCGTCATACGGTTCATCGAACTCGGTATGATTGTAGATGATGTGATACATCACAAACCATTTCAAGCACTCTTCCACTCCGGCGGAGATCAGAAATGATTCCGTGTAAGGACCGGTATCCAGCCCCAGCGTCAGTCCTCTCTGAATAATCATGACCGGTAAGACAATCAGCAGGCCCAGCAAGAAAACTTTAAGCACCATATGGAGCGGCTCCTGGTCATACTTGTCCTTCAGGTAAAAATAAATCAGCAGAGCAAGCCCCGGTGCCACTGCCGACGAAACCACCGATAACAAAAGCACCGAACGAACCTCCCCGCTTGTCAAATAAAAGAACAGCCGACCTATCCCCTATGAAACAGGCAGGACCAGCCGGCGTCGTCGCAAATAGGTAAAGGGTCACCGAAGTTCCGCCCCTTCCTTATTATTCCTGGCGTTTGAAAAAGGCGCAAAGCTGCTGAACGGCGTTCTCCGCCATAACCGTCTTGCCGTATTCATTCAGTACCGCCTCGGTCACCGGAGATGAATCCCCGAATTCCGCGAGTACGGCAACAAGCGCTGACAGCGCGGGTTCCTCAAATTCTTTCGGATCGAAATAGAGGTACCATTTATCCTGATAAGAGTACAGCTTGCCTGCGGAAGTAATATTGCCAATGAGCACATGAGCCGCTTCAACCACGACTTCAAAATCGCGGAAAGCGTAGACAATGGAGTCCGCTTGTTCAAGAGTGACTTCCATTTCGTAAATCTCATCCGGCAATTCTTCTTCACCTGACGAACCGTACTGATGATCGTATTTGCCCCGGGTGACGATGACGACCATGCCTTGTGCAGGCAGAGCGAACACTTCCACGGCAAGAGGACCGGTTGCGTCAAATCCGAGTTCATTATATGCCTGATCCATCATCTCCGTAAAAAGGTCATGAACTTTAGGGACTTCCTGCCACATATCTTCCTTCTGGATTCCCCGCTCGCTCAGATCGTCAAAAGTGAGGAAAATCCGTATCTTATCTTGACTTAAACGCTCTATTCTCATGACAGGATCCTCCTTTTGAAAACTCAAATTTATTATAGTGTATGATGAGTCCCGAGTAATGAGCCAAAAATGGTTATTATGGTGATTGATATGTATGTATGTTACCATTTTGCCGCGATAAATGCACGTAAATATATTATAAGCGGAATAAGCAGCATTTTCAAAAGTGAGTAGCCGCTTCTTCCTAACTAAAAAAGAATCATCTTGGAGAAAAGGGATCTCCAAAATGATTCTTTCGGCCTTTCCTGCGATTACAAGCCCGGTATGGCTGTATGGGTTTCTTTGAGGATTTTTTCCACGTCGTGTTTGACATCGGGATTGCTGCGGATAAAATCCTTAAGCATACTCAGGCTGGCTTCCTTGGAACGGACAGGCGAAGCCGCCTTATGTCCATCCGATCCGGAGCTTTCCGTTTTGGCCGGCTGCTGATTTGCGGAAGTGCTCCCGAAGCCTGTAGTCGCCATGTTAATAATTTTATTTTTGGCTTTTTCGGCGGCCCCGGATTGACCCAGCATGGGCATCAACATGTTCCGTTTCCTGGACATAAGCATACTGCCGGCGGCGCCCAGCATCACTCCGAACAAAAATGACGAAGTCTTCACATTTATTACCTCCTTGTATGATAAAATCATCTCTAGTGTTCGCAGAAGGTTTTCGCCTCATACAGCTTAATCACAGGAAAGCGAGTTGAAATAAGTGGGTAAACAGACAGCTGCGCTGCTGCTTGCCGCCTTTCTGCTGACATCGTGCAGCAGTGCGGAGAACACGGCTCCGGATGGCGGAAAGGCGGCTGCGCCAAGCTCAAATGCTTCAGCTTCAGCGGCCCTGGCCGGAACTTCTACAGCAAGTCCTTCCATACAGCCTTCCGCTGCCGCTAGCAGTCAGAGTCCTGCTGCATCGCCGGGAGCTTCCGTCTCGCCGGCTGAAGGATCGGTTGACGGTGGCGCAAAGCAGAAGGAACAGGCCGGAAGCGGAACGGAAGTCAAAGTACCGCTGCTGTACCACATGAACAAGAATTACGATATTAAACCCAATGAAGAGAGCACGAACAAAAAGGTCGTACTGCTGACGTTCGATGACGGACCTAAGGAAGCAAAGCTGATCAATTCAATCTTCGACACCCTGGATAAACATAAAGCCAAAGCGATCTTCTTCGTCAATGGGTACCGCATCAAGGAGCACCCGGAGCTGCTGAAGCTGATTCAGGAACGCGGCGGAATTATCGGCAATCACAGCTGGGATCATATCGTTCTCAAGGATAAGCCGTACACCGCCGTCAAGAAACAGATTGAAGATGTGCAAAGAATCGTAAAGGAAGTCACTGGAGTGGCGCCGGTATTCTTCCGGCCTCCCCATGGGGCAGGCGGAGATGTTGGCAGAAAGGTCGCCGCGGAGAACGGAATGCTGTACATGACTTGGTCCAATGGCTCCCTTGATTGGACGATGAAGGAAAAGGACACAGGCAAGACGGAAAAGCTGATCAAGAACGTCACCGATCAGCTCCATCCCGGCAGCAATATCCTGATGCACGAACTGCCATGGACAGCCGAAGCGCTGGATAAACTGCTGACGACGCTTGCGAGCAAGGGCTACGGCTTTGCCGATCCGCGCAGTATCGAGCTGAAAATGCGGTAAGCCTGAATTAACCGCTAAAAGGCCCCGACCCATCCCGTGAGGGATGAGCGGGGCCTTTCACCTGATTATCGCAAACTGTAGCAGCCCGGCCAAACCCGCTACCATAGCGTCCTAAGCGGCGGAGCTCCCTTTATCCCCCACCAGACCAGAAAGATCAGCAGCAGCATAAATAGAACATTCAGCGAATTCACGAACAGCTTGCTGAGCCTGATCCGTTCCGAGCGATGGGTCGCGGAACGGGATGGAGGAGACTGCTCCTCTTCTTCTCCCGGTTTGGGCCGGTCCGCTCTTCTCCCACCCCGTGCGGTTCCGGCCTTCTGCCTTACCGCTGCGGACTTTCCGCCCTCCGTATTCTTTTTTCGCGACCGGGACAGGGCTTGTGAGGATGATTCTTTTTTCCTTGGAGAAGAAGCTTCCGCTTTACGCGGCTTGCTTGTTTTGACACCGGATATGTCCCCGCGTTTTCTCTTGTTCTGGCGGGACTTCACCCGGCTGAGCTCCTCACTCATGACTCCCTCCTGTAGCGGATCACCAGTCCTGAGAACAGGTCGATGATGAAATGGCATAAAATAGGCGCCCAGATCGTACCGGAATAGATGTAGATAAGCCCGAGGCCGTAACTGCTGGCAAATACCCAGCCCGTTGGAATCCAGTGCCTTAAGTAGCGCACATGGATAATTGCAAATAGGATGCTTGTCCAATACGGCCCAAAAGCAAATTGTATGGCGCCTCGGAACAGCAGCTCTTCGCAAATGGACACGATGGCGGCGATCAGCACGATATGCCAAAGCGGCCGTTTGCGGAACAACAGCTCGTTGATTCCTCCATCATCCATAGTTTGTTCGGGGACAATATAGGTTAACACAAAGTCCACTATCAGCATAATGACCGCGAGACCTAGTCCCCAGGCTGCAAAATTGATGCTTTCGGGAAAATTTAGCACGTGAAAAGGATTTCTTTTCTGAAATAATACCCAGATTAAACCGATAATAAGGGTAAGGCCCTGTGTAACATAAAGATTAATTAAAAGCAGCCGGTCGGTTAACTGCTCCGGTGATGCTTTTTGTACTTTTATATCGCCGAATTTAAATTTTTTCATTCATTACCTACCTGTTCTTAAAATATTTCAAATCCTAGCATTCATATCCAATTCAATCCTCACAGAAAAAGGAGCCGTTTTTATGAATCACCGTTCATCCAGCAAGCCGATGCTGTACACCCTTGGATTCTTGTTCTGCCTGATCTCTGCCTTTGCTGTCTTTTTCACCGGAGTGAAGGTTGGCGCCGACAAGGTCGAGGCCAAATATGAGAAACTGAACGCCGATGGTCAATCCTCGGAATCCTTCGCTTATTACCGCCAAACGGATCTGGTTACGTTCTATCATAACGTATTTTCGCCATATCGGGAATTCAAGCGCAACTGGAACGAGCAGGTTGACCTTCTGGTACGGGGAAACGGCGCTGATCGTACGGAAATACTCAAAAATCTCCGCAATTCGGCAAAAAGCGCTTACTCGCAAGTGACACAGGACTCCATCTTCGACGAATCTGCGCTTCTGAAGCAGGGCCAGCTTAATATCCTGAAAAGCCTTCGTCTCTTCTCCGAAGCTGCCGGCAAGGCATCCTCGTCCTCCGGGAATGAACAGGCGGTTAAGGCGCTGAAAAATGGGGAGTTAGCGGCTGGAGCGGTTAGATACGGACTTTTGGCCCAGAGCAATTATTATGACTCAATGCTTAAATGGGGTTCCCAGAAGAATTCTGCCATTCCTTCCGAGACGGGCGATCTGAAGATGATCCCGCTGGCAAAATGGGACAAGATGCCGCTGCTGCTCAAGAATGCGGCTATCGCGGAAATCATGCGGAACCGGGGCATTTTTGAGAACTACGAACCGCAGGATGTAACGGCCAAGATCGACAATTTGATCCGTTCCGGCAAGGCCGCATCCTTGAAACTTAAGGATATCCAAAGCATAACCTCCCTGCTTGTATCCACTGGAGCCCTTAGGGAAAATGATTTCTCCAAATGGCGCCAGCAGTACTACAGCAAGGAAACGCTGCCGCAGCTTTCTTTCTTCTTCGACTGATATCGGCAAATGCATCATACCACAATCATCCGGCAAAATACTATTGACACATGTAGCACAGCCATGTTACATTATGAAAAAATTGATCAAGCAAAACCGATGATGGAACAAAGTTACTGAAGGTCTTCAGAGAGCCGGCGGATGGTGCAAGCCGGTGGCGGACAGTGTACTTTAGCGCTCCTGAGATATTGTGTTGAACTAATAGTAGGCACAATCGGATCACCTCCGTTACCAGTGTTCCTGTTTTCAGGATATGAGACTGTGTCTGTAAAGGATGCGGTGAATTAGGGTGGTACCACGACAACTCTCGTCCCTTACTGCGGAAGCAGTATGGATTCGGGAGTTTTTTTGTTGACCGCCTGCTTCTCTGCGCCCGCCCAGATGAACAACTCATACGTCAGGCCCTGCTTTAGACCTATTCTCTGCTGCGACACCGCGTTGACGCTTGCCTGAAAATGCGGTATGATCGCCTTCTTCTGTGGAAAAGCTGTTTCAGGTAATTCGGAGAGCCTTAAAGGGCCTCCTCAAAAATAATATGTTCACACATTTAAGGAGGAAAAAGAAATCATGTTTAAAATTTTGGTATCGGACCCGATCAGCGATCTGGGCATTCAGCAGCTGACGGAAGCAAGCGACGTAACGGTAGACAAAAAAACAGGACTCAGCGAGGATGAACTTATTGCGATTATCGGCGAATACGACGGCCTGCTCGTACGCTCCCAAACCACTGTTACCGAGAAAATTATCGAAGCGGGGTCCAATCTGAAAGTAATCGGACGTGCTGGCGTCGGCGTTGACAATATCAATCTGGAAGCCGCCACGAAGCGCGGGGTTGTCGTGATTAACGCGCCGGACGGCAACACCATCACGACCTGTGAGCATGCCTTTGCGATGATGATGGCTCTAGCCCGCCATATTCCCCAAGCCTATGCGAAGACCATTACCGGCGTTTGGGACAAAAAATCGTTCCTTGGCGTTGAGCTTCGGGGCAAAACGCTTGGCGTTCTCGGCATGGGCCGGATCGGCAGCGAAGTTGCCAAGCGCGCCAAAGCATTCGGCATGAACATCCTGGCCTTCGACCCGTTTCTGACGGCTGACCGGGCAGAGAAGCTGGAAGTTACACTGGCGACCGTCGATGACATCGTAAAGGGCGCGGACTTCATTACGGTTCACACTCCGCTGACTCCGCAAACGCGCCATATGATTTCCCGTCCTCAGTTCGAGGTTATGAAAAAAGGCATGCGCATCGTCAACTGCGCACGCGGCGGTGTTATTGACGAAATGGCTCTGGTAGAAGCTATTGATGCAGGGATCGTGGCCGGAGCGGCTTTCGACGTATTCGAGAAAGAACCGCCGCAAGCGGATCACCCGTTCCTGTCGCATCCGAAGATTATCGTTACTCCGCACCTTGGAGCATCGACTGTGGAAGCGCAGGAGAATGTGGCGATCGACGTATCCGAGCAAGTGCTGCATATTTTGCGGAACGAGCCGTTCATCAACGCGGTTAACATCCCTCCGGTGGCTCCAAGCGTTATGAACAAGCTGCAGCCTTACTTCACTCTCGGCGAGAAGCTCGGCAGCTTCGCTTCACAGATTACGAATGGCGCCATCAGCGAAATTCATGTGGAATTTGCCGGAGATCTCTCGGATGTCGACACCCAGCCGCTGAACCGGTACATTGTCAAAGGCGTACTGTCCCGCCACTTCGGCGGCGACGTCAACATCGTCAATTCCATGCACCTCGCCAAGACTCGCGAAGTGAATGTAGTCGTGACGAAAGCCTCGAAGACCAAAGGCTTTACCAACCTGATTACAGTGAAGATTATTGCTGAGGGAGGCGAAGAGCGCCTCGTGGCTGGTACGCTTCTGCAAGGATATGGAGAGCGGATCGTGCAGCTCGGTAAATTCCCGGTTGATATCGCTCCGGAAGGCAACCAAATCCTGATCTCCCATAACGATAAACCCGGCATTATCGGCAACGTGGGTACGCTGCTCGGCCAGAACGACGTCAACATCGCGTCGATGCAGGTGGGACGTACCGTTATCGGCGGCGAAGCCATCATGCTGCTGACCGTCGATAAAGAAGTTCCGAATGATGTGCTGGTGAAGCTCGCCGCCCTGGCCGAGATCAATACAGCCAAAGAAGTCGTTCTGCAGTAAACTTTAATATTCCTTAAATTACACGGCATAAACAGAGCGCCGG
>NZ_ASSD01000388.1 GCF_000520715.1 Paenibacillus zanthoxyli JH29 | reverse complement strand
TCCTCCCCCGCCTATACCGATAACGCTAAGATCGCAGGCTATGCGAAGGACAGCGTGCAGTCCCTGTCTGCCGCAGGAATCCTAACCGGCGACTCCGGTTCGGTATTCAATCCTACCGCACCGGCAACCCGTGAGACGATTGCTGTGACACTTCATCAGCTGCTGGTCAAAGCTGGACTGGCTGAATAATCCAGTCTATCTCAACTCAAGAAGGAAGGCGCCCGCAAGTACTCTTTAAGCCATCAGGGCCGTCTTTCTTCTGCTAAACCTAAGCGGGCCGGTCAAGGAGCAATCCTTGACCG
>NZ_ASSD01000387.1 GCF_000520715.1 Paenibacillus zanthoxyli JH29 | reverse complement strand
ACGGCGGTGGCTGCCGGCTGTTTATTTCCCGGAAAATAGTGAAAGCTTGCTTGCCGGAGGTTAATCCTTCAGATAGCTCCTCCCATTAAGCAGCGAAAAATTAAACCTCGTAGCTAAGAAGGGATACGACTTCCACATCCTGAAGCTTCTTACGTCCTTCCAGCAGTTCCAGTTCGATTAAAAATGCCGCTCCGACTACATTGCCGCCCAATTGGCGGACAAGGTTAACCGCAGTAGAAATCGTGCCTCCGGTTGCCAGCAGGTCATCGGCAATCAGGACATTTTGACCGGGCAGAACCGAATCGGTATGTACTGCAAGAGAGTCTTTTCCATATTCGAG
>NZ_ASSD01000386.1 GCF_000520715.1 Paenibacillus zanthoxyli JH29 | reverse complement strand
GTCCCGGGGAGCCGCTGCGGCAGGCCCGCAGGACGGCCCGGTTCCTGGCAGCAGCGGCGCAGATGCCGGTAGCGGAAATCCTGTGTCCCCCGGCGCCGTCTCCAACAACGGCAGCGAAGCATCTGGTCAAGCCAGCGGCGGAGGCGGTCCGCGCGTCATATGGGGCGAAGGACGGCGCCCCCTCCTGCTGGATGCCCATACGATGATCGCCCTGTATAGGACCGACGGCACCTTCACCGATCTGCAGGCGGAAACGGCGGACGAAGCGTCCGCTCCCCGTATGACCGACGAAGAATATAATGAGCTGCTTGCGCATCCCGTGTATAGAGTGACTCGCGATTACAAGCTCCTGACCGCCGAAGACGGAACCGAGCATCTGGCCGTGTTCATGATTCTCGGCCATCCTTATCATCCGACTGGCGTCCTGCAAATGACAACGGATACGGCTTCGCTGCGCAGCGTTATTATGAGTCAGCTGTTGATCTATGCCGCTCTGTCCGCAGCGGCTCTGCTGGGCGGCTCTCTGCTGTATTTGCCCGCACTCCGCAGGACTCTTGTGCCGCTGTCCAATATGGGCAGAACCGCCCAGGTGATCGACGCCGGAAATCTCGATGTCCGGTTCCTGGCCTCGCAGGGCCAGACCGAAATCGACCAGCTGTCCCATTCCTTCAATGCGATGCTGAAGCGGCTTGAGACTTCGTTTCAGAGTGAGCGGGAAGCCAAGGAGCAGATGCGCAGATTTGCGGCTGACGCTTCTCATGAGCTTAGGACGCCGCTGACCTCCATTCACGGTTTTCTGGAGGTGCTGCTGCGGGGAGCTGCGGAGAACAAGGAGCAGCTGTATCATGCGCTGCGCAGCATGCACGGCGAATCGAAGCGAATCAACAAGCTGGTGGAGGATCTGCTGCTGCTGTCCCGGATGGATGGTGCCCCGCAGCTTCATGCCAAAGAGCTTCGATTGGACGAAGTGATCGGCGAGATGCGTCCACAGCTTGAGATGATTGCCGGAGACCGCCAGTTCATCTTCGATATCTCCTGCGGCATAAGCGGTATTTACGATTCTGACAAGATTAAGCAGGTGGTGCTGAATCTGTTCCAGAACGCGGTGCAGTATACCGACCCCAAGACAGGCAAAGTAACCGTCTCCCTGCAGTCTATCGGCTCCCGCGCGGAGCTGACCGTGCAGGATAACGGAATCGGCATCCCTGCGGAGCATATCCCCCATGTGTTTGACCGATTTTACCGCAGCGACCCTTCCCGCGCCCGGAGGTACGGCGGTTCGGGGCTCGGACTGTCCATATCGAAATCAATAGTTGAGGCGCATGGCGGAGAAATCGGCGTTGCCAGCGCGCCGGGCAAAGGCACATCCTTCCGGGTGATCCTGCCCTGCTTGCAGGCACTGGCAAAGAACCAGTAGCTAACGATATAATAGATAGCGACAATAGAAACGAAGCTGGGTTTCCTGGGCTGCCATTTCAAGGAGCCTATGCTCCGCAAAACTTGGCCCGTGCTTTCGAAGCGAGTTTTGCTGCGTTGCCATTTCAAGGAGCCTATGCTCCGCAAAACTTTTAGGAGGTTATCATATGTACGATATCGCTGTAATCGGAGCCGGTCCTGCCGGGGCAAGCGCTGCGCTGTTCGCCGCCAAGGCCGGCAAGAAAACGCTGCTGATCGACAATGACAAAGGGATGACCCGCAGAGGCTGGTACGAGAATTACTACGGCATTTCGGAAATTGGCGGACCCGACCTCGTGGAGACCGGGCACAAGCAGGCGGTGAAGTTCGGAGCGGAGCTGATCGCGGGACAGGCGATCTCTATCAACAAAAGCGGAGACGGCTTTGCTATTGAAACCGATAGCGGCGCAGCCTATGAGGCCAAGCATGTCATTCTGGCTACCGGCGTGCTGACGGATCTGGCCGTCCAAGCGGGCGTTGAAACGAAGGACGGCACCGAGCCGAGAATCAAGACCGTTGTCGCCGTGGACGCTTCCGGCAAGACCAACATTGAAAGCATCTGGGCCGCAGGCACCGTTGCCGGAGTCAGCGTGCATGCCGTCATTACGGCGGGCGACGGCGCGAAGGTAGCGATTAACGTCATCAGCGAGCTGAATGGCGCGAGATATGTAGATCATGATGTGCTGAAGGCTTAAGCACAAAACTCTTAGGACCAAGAGCCCCGTAGAAATAATAGATACATTGGGTTGACAAAAAGAACGTCCCGGGCATTGTGGTCAAGTCCCCGTTTATAGACACTGAAAAAACACTGGAAACTGGCGCCGGTACTTAACCGTCGTCAGTTTTTTTATAGTCTTCGCTAACGGTCAGAAAAAAGAGCAGGTGTGTCTTCATGCTGGAGCTTGCTGCATGCAGTTACTATCCGTAAATAGATAATATGGAAGAATCAATATGTTTTATATCAATTATGGTGACTATGTAATTAATTTTACGTATAATTGAGGTATCAGTCACAAAAAACATCACGTTCAATAAAGATGAAAGAAGGAATAACATGTCTGAGAAGAAGATATCTTGGTCGGAAGGCATATGGCTGACGGAGCCGTCATTTTGTTGCGAAAAGGAAGGTACCCTCGTCGTCGAGGCGTTGAAGGGAAGCGATTATTGGCAAACTACAATGTACGGATTTCAACGAGATAATGGTCATTCGCTTCTTGTCCCATGGAGCGGCGAAGATGCGGTTGAGGTTAGTTTCCACTTGACCGGCTTCGATAATTTGTACGATCAAGCCGGACTAATGCTATGGAGTCATTCAAGCCAATGGATAAAAGCAGGAGTTGAAATAAACGATGGAATACCGCATGTAGGCGCTGTCGTAACCGCGGGTTTTTCAGATTGGTCGCTTTCCCCGGTTCCTGAGTGGGAGGGAAAGATCATAACCATTCGGGCATCCCGGCTGCGCGATGCGGTAATTTTGAGAGCGCGGGCGGAACATCATCCTTGGAGAACCATCCGCGTCTGCCGCCTGCAACCTGAGGAAAATTGGCAGGCCGGCCCATATCTATGTGCGCCGACGAATGCCGGTCTGCAAGTTGTTTTCACCAGGTGGGGCTGGGCTACGCCCGACACGGATGTCCATATGCAGCCTATGGCTGAAGATGCTTAGTGCAATACATTCATAAACCGCTTTTTCTTTCTAAGACTAAAAGATCTTCCCTTTTACTCAAGGAAAGACCTTTTAGTCTTTTTAGTATAAGCTTCGCGTTTATCCATGACTATAAATTTCTACGAGAACCGGATACCGCGACTGAAGGAGAACTCAGCGATTCTTCCTGTGAAACGGGTTTCTGTTATAATTCCATGCTGAGTTTTTAGAGCAGCTTTTCAAAAGCAAGTTGTGAATGGTATCCAACCGGCAAGGAATTTCTGATTGTCCATAATTGCTCATAACTTGTAATCACGTGATCGGCCAACGACAGATCCTGACGGCCTGATCCGGGATTCTGAAAACCTATGCACCGCATATCGGCGCTTTTAGCAGCTTGTACACCATTACGCGAATCTTCGATTACGAGACAGGAAGAAGGTTCAACACCCAGCAGTTTGGCAGTATGAAGAAAGATATCCGGTTCGGGCTTTCCGTGTTTAACTTCCTCGCCTGACACCCTTATGTCAAAATACCGCCCAAGACCTGTCTGATCCATAATAAGCTCAATCAGCGCCCGGGGAGAGGATGAAGCAACGGCAACCGGAACTTGTCTTTCTTTAAGCCAGTTTAACCACCGGTCCGCATCAGGCATGAATTGGAGATTATTATACGATGACAGTGTCTTAAATACGTTTTCTTTATGATAGGATACCACCTCGTCTATAGTGGCCTGTATTTGGTGCTTAACTAGAACCTGCCGCCACATGGATTCCAGCGTGACGCCCACATAGGTATGATGCTCCTCCTCGCTTACAGCAGCACCGAAGTGGACAAAAGAGCTTTTTTCTATCTCAAAATAAATAGGTTCACTGTCAATGAGCACGCCGTCCATATCAAATAGTACAGCCTTTATCGAAGCTTCTTTCCAATCGGGTTGCCTCAAGGACCTCATAGACTCCATCAAGATCCCTCCTCTGGACTTTATATATATTTTATAAAATATTCAAAGATAGATCAGTTGGATTGGAGAATAACTTTAATCGCTTTAGATGAGGGATTCAGCGTTCGTTCGTTTAAATCGCATCCCAAGGCGTTAAAGGCTTCCTTATACTGATTTAACGGGAAAGTATGAGTAATTATTTTTTTCCCGGGAATAATACCTTGTTCGATCAAGTAATGTGCTGTCGCAAAAGTTCCCAATGAATCAATGGAGCCGATAATTTTAAGGCTGCGGTCAACCATTTCCTTCGGATTAAATGTGCTTGTCCCGTCTCTCAACCCCATAAGCATTAAGTATCCGCCATGTGCCAGATTCGATAAGACCTGTGTGCCGACAGCCCCTGTGGTATCAACAATCAGATCCACCTGTTGCCTCTCAGGAGCCAAAGCCTGAACGGCTGTCTCAAATGATTCGTGTACCTGCCAGCGTTCGGGGGCGATCGAACCGGCTATAGCTAAACGGTCCTTTGAAATGTCCACCAAACAACCCGTAACGCCTTTGGACGCAAGGGCATAGCTGTACAGAATGCCAATAGGCCCCGCACCCAGAATAATGGTTCTGAAATTAGGAAGAAGATGAATCTGATTAATCCCGGTAAGTATACAGCTAAGCGGTTCGGTCAAGGTAGCTTCCTCATAGCTAATATGATCTTTTAATTTATACAGGAAACGGTCCTCGGTAATATAATAATCGGTAAATGTACCATCTGCGCTTACGCCTGTTTCTGTTACGGATTTATAGGTGCAGTGGTTCTCCCTGCCGGTTCTGCACATCTCGCAGTGTCCGCAGTAATAAGTGGGATTGATCACAACACGGTCACCAGGCTGAAGGGTATCTACCGCCTTACCTACACTGATTACTTCTCCCGCGGATTCATGACCGAGAATGACGGAAGGCACCGCGTGATACTTTCCGCTTATAATCCCCAGATCCGTACCGCACACGCCAGTGGCCCGGATGCGAACCAATACCTGATTATCCTTTGTGAGAGCTGGTACGGGTCTTTCCTCAAGAACAACATCCCAAGTCGATTTATAAACTAAAGCAAGCATTAAAAACCCTCCTTTAAATGTATTGGACGCTATGAATAACCGATTCCAGTTTTTCTACAATTTGAACGAGTTCATCGTCTGTAACCGTAAGGGAAGGTCTCACTTTCACTACATTACCAAATCCATATCGCGATCCTCTCAAGATAAGATGTTGATCGGTGAATGCCCGCTCAATAATCGCATTGGTTTTCGCCACATCAGGCTCTCCTTCGCTATCAACAATTTCAAGGCCCCACATTAATCCAACCCCGCGCGCTTCGCCAATGCACTTGTATTTGGCGGCGAGTTCACCCAACAAATCGCTTAATATCTCTCCTTTCAACTTTACTTCGTCGAGAAATCCCGGTTCAGATACAACCTCCAAGGTGGACTTAGCAGCGATTACAGAGATGAGATTGCTTCCGGAAGTAAAAGAATGCTCATGCTTCTCGAGCACATCCAAACG
The DNA here is from genome assembly GCF_000520715.1 of Paenibacillus zanthoxyli JH29. Lineage (GTDB taxonomy): Bacteria > Bacillota > Bacilli > Paenibacillales > Paenibacillaceae > Paenibacillus_AQ > Paenibacillus_AQ zanthoxyli. The sequence goes on along the minus strand of NZ_ASSD01000386.1, from coordinate 3,174 downwards.
GGATTGCATTAATACGGCCGCGACCGGTACCCCTATCCCGCCAAGACCTTTTGCAAGTGTTATGATATCGGGTTGTATATTAAAAAGTTCGCTGGCATACATATAGCCTGTACGGCCTATTCCGGTTTGAACCTCATCAGCAATCAGAATTAAATTATATTCATCACACAACTTGCGAAGACGCTCAAAATATCCGACGGGTGGAACAATATTCCCCCCATTTCCCAGAATCGGCTCAATAATTATACAAGCGACCGAGCCTGAGCTCGCATATTCGATATGATCGGAAATGGCTTCTATACATTGGAACCCGCAATTGGGCTGTGAAGAATGAAAAGGGCATCGGTAGCAGTAGGGAGCCGGTACATGCACGGAATTTGCGGCAGCCGTATTAGGAAATTTTTTACGGCGGAACGCGTTTCCTGAAATGCCTGTCGCAAACTGGGTTTGGCCGTGATGGGATAGGAACAAACTGATAATATCCGAGGACCCGGTATACTTCTGTGCAATTTTTGTTGCACATTCGTTAGCGGTAGACCCTGTAATATCTCTCATCCAGCCGGCATTAATCCCATTAGGAGCCCATTCTGCTAATTGCCCCAGTACTTCATTGACATACGGTTCGGTAAAAGTAGAGGACATATGAGAAAGATTCCCGACTTGTTCCTGTACCTTCTCGACAACATAAGGGTGGTTATAGCCTAACGAAAGATTGAAGGTACCGGAAACACCATCCAAATACTCCACGCCTGAATCATTAATCAACTTAATCCCTTTTCCATATCTGAAGCGGCTCGTTGTTAAGGTTTGCATACTCTTCCCTCCAATGTATGAATGTTCGAATTACGGGCTATGTGGGCATCCCCTCCTTAAATGAATCAAGATGAGTAACAAAACGCTTGCGGCAAAAAAAGTTCCCTTATATGTCATTACCTTGGTGGATCAAGTGGTTTCCCATCGGCTGGTTCCTGACCTTCCATTGATGCGTGAGCCCTATGGACAGGAGTAACACACCGCTAAAGCCTGCCAATATCCAGACGGAATGGATTGCGGACCATTCGCTCATGCTCCATCCGATGAAAAATTGTAGAACAGCCCCGCCGATTCCTCCTGATGCAATGAGGATACTTGTTGTTTTCTCCGTCATGCCCGGAATCAACGAATTAGCGTAGACTAGAGCGATGGAGAATAGCCCCGACATAAATAGGCCGATACCGAAAATAAGCAGATAGGTAACCCATTCGCTTGAGACTGCGGCCATCGCAACGATAAACAGGAGTGTGCCAACCGTACTCCAGAACAAAAATGGAGTATACCGGACCGATTCCGCAATTTTCCCAACAAACAAGCGTCCGATAACCATGGCGACCCAGAGGATCGTAACACTTAAAGCGGCAACGGATTCTTTAACTTGGATGGTCTCTATCAAAATAGATGGAAGAAAATTCATCAACCCCAGCTCCAGACCCATATATACAAAAAAGAAAGCAACAAAGAGGGTTAGAAGAGGGATATGTCTGCCGGTATAGCGGATTTTTTTCGGTGAATCTCCAGAACCTTCCGAACCCGGGTCGCGAAGCTTGCTTGAACTTGCCGCCGGCATCGTGATCCACATCAGCATCAAGATGAACGTTATTGCCGAGATCGTGAAAAAAGTAACTTGCCATATCCCGAGGGTGATATACAAACTTACTATGGCTGGAATCAGCAGGGCGCCAAGCCCGAAATATACGTCTAATTTTGTCATGGCGACAGCTTTCTGCTCTTCCGCAAATTCAATCGTAAACGCTCCGATAGAGGATTCAATAATACCGGACCCAAATCCAACCCCTAAAGTCATCACTACGACCCAAATCCAAGGAGGTAAAAACCCTATGACCGTGTATGCAACAATTATGCTGAGCAGCGCAAACGCAAGCATCCATTTCCTGCCCATTCCGGCGGACATCATTGGAGAAGCTAAAACACCGACCAAAAATCCAAGAAATTGCAAAAATAATAAAGTTCCGCCATCACTGTAAGCACGATCATAATAGGACAAAAGAACAGGCAGAAGGGACCCCAAGACGACACTTGTAATTCCGATTAACAAGTAAAATCCGCAGCTCAAAACAAAAATTCTTCTCAATGATCAGTCCTCCAATATGTAATATTTTTTTAAAAATGTAAAAATATATTGGACCACACATATAATTTATACCAATTGACTCGAAATGTACATGCTTTTTTTGTAAAAATTTGTACGATAGCGCTAATTAATGCCGTTTTTTTAACATTAGGGGAGGATATGGAGATGGCTTCCGTGGCCCAAGTAGTGAACGGCTTCCGCTCGAGCCAATCCTTATCAATGAAATTGGACTCTAATAATCACTCGGTATTCTCCCTGAACTACCATCTTATCCTTTGCAATGCCTGTAAGAGTGCCAGCTCTCGCCTCATCAAAAAAGACTTTCCCGAAGTTAAAACGAAGCTGTGGAAAGAAAATTATTGGTCGCAAAGCTTCTGCCTAACTACTGTGGGCGGCGCTCCTTTTGAGGTATTGAAGGCGTACATCGACCATCAAGGGAAGGAGGCGAAAACCAGATGATCCGATGTGTCAAAACACCGTTTCACACCTCCAAATTGGATTTGGAACGGCTGTTTACGTGCAACCGGATTTCAGCGGAAGTTTGAATCAGTGTCTATCGGTGGCTAAAGACTATGCCCTACAGCATGGTGGAAAATGGATCGGAAAAACGGAACTTCAAGCGGCATTGAAGAATCAGTTTCCTTTGCATTCGCAGTCTGTACAGGCGGTCTGCCATAAATATCTCTTTGCCAGAGACAGCGCAAAACATGCCAGAAAGCAAGGTCTGCACACCAAATATCCTTACAAAAAGAAGAAGTATTTAGCTACACCAGCCAACAATGTCCTTGTTGCGGTAGAAGAAAAAAGACACCCACCCGAAACTACAACTGTTCCTGCGGCTATACCGAACACCGGGATGTACACGGCAGCAAAGGGATATTATCTAAGTATCTGCATGGAGATATCCGTTACTTGGGCGAAACAAAAGAAATCAAGTATCTACGGATCGCGTAAGCGTATGAAGTAGTAGAAGGTGAGTTCCCACCCACTTGGACAAGTATCAAGTGTTACTTACTGAACCCTGCCGTTAGATTTCCGCATTCAGC